>JACRPR010000247.1 GCA_016223105.1 Chloroflexota bacterium
AACGATCAAGAAGCGACGCTGGCGACCGTGTCATTCACCGCGCCGGATCGTTCCGCGCAGGGGAGCGTCAAGTTTGGCGCGGCGGGATCACAAACTGCCGAGCAAGCATTGAGCGCGTACATCACCGACACGCTCAAGGCGCGCGCGCCGGATGCGCGCGTGATCGCGCAAAGAAAAAATTTAGATGGGAGCGCGGAAGCGGACGTGGAATTTACGAGCGCGGAGATGGGCGGGCGCGTGCGCGGACTCGTGCGCGTGTTCATTCAGCCCGGCGGATTTTATTTTGCCGCGCTCTTTAGCGCGCGCGACGATCAATTCGATCCGCCGACGGCAAAAACATTTGTCGAGGGATTGAGTATCGGGAAATGAACAAGACCCGAAGGGTTCGCTTCGCGGAAACCCTTCGGGTCTTGTCATTATTTCCCGTAATCGTAAAACCCTTTGCCGCTCTTGCGCCCGTTGTAACCGGCGGCGACCATTCGGCGCAACAACGCGGGCGCAGACCACCGCGCATCTTTAATGTCCGCGAACACCGCGTCCGCGATGAACAAGGTCGTGTCGAGCCCGACGAAATCGAGCAAGGTGAGCGGGCCCATCGGATGATTCAAACCGAGCTGAATCCCGGTGTCAATGTCTTCTTTCGTCGCGAATCCGTTTTCGTACATTCGCACGGCGTCGAGCAAGTACGGCACGAGCAATGCGTTCACGATAAAACCGGGTGCGTCTTTCGCGACGACGATTTTTTTGCCGAGTCCTGCGCCGAACGCGCGCACGGTTTCCAACGTCGCGTCGCTCGTGAGAAAAGTGCGGACGAGTTCGAGCAAGGGCATCACCGGCACGGGATTGAAAAAGTGCATCCCGATCACTTGCGGCGCGCGTTTCGTTACGCCCGCCATTTCGGTGACCGCGAGCGACGACGTGTTCGACGCGAGGATCACATCGGGGCGCGTGATCGCGTCAAGGTCTTTGAAAATAGATTTTTTCAGATCGAGATTTTCAATCGCGGCTTCAATCGCGAGATCAACGTTCGCGAGGTCCGCCATTTGCGTCGTGCCTTTGATCCGCGCCAGCGTCGCGTCGCGATCCGCCGCACTCAATTTGTTTTTCTCGACCGCGCGCGCGAGCGAACCTTGCACGCGCGCCAATCCTTTCGCGAGAAAATCGTCGTTGATTTCGCGCACGATCACCGTATAACCGTGCTTGGCGATCAACTCGACGATGCCACTGCCCATCAAGCCGCAACCCACTACGCCGACCGTTTTGATGTCCATTTGATTTTTTCTCCTCGTTAATTTATCCAGCGTTTAGATTTCGCGCATTGGCAAGGTCACCGTGATGCGCGTGCCTTTGCCCGGCGCGGTCTCCAATTCGAATGTGCCGCCGGCGCGCGCGGCGCGCTCGCGCATTTGCGTCAAGCCGACACTGCCACGCGCGTGCGCGGCTTTTAGCGCTTGCGCTTCATCAAAGCCGCGCCCATCATCGCGCACGACGAGCGTGGCGAGGTTGTCCGTGAAGGTGAGCGCGACCCAGATATGTTTCGCGCGCGCGTGCTTGCGCGTGTTATTCATCGCTTCCTGGGTCAAGCGGAACAAGGCGGTTTCCAATTTCGGCGAGAGGTTGATCGCTTCGCCGGTGATCACTAATTCGGTGTCAATTTCATTCGCCTGTCCAAAATCTTTCACAAATTTTTGGAGCGCCGGCAAAAAGCCAATCGCTTCAATATCAACCGGGCGGAGCGCGAAAATAATGCGGCGCACATCGCGCAGGTCGCGGCGCAGTTGCCCGGACACTTCGCGCAATTCGCTTTTCAATTCCTTGTCCTTGCCTTGCCCCAGCAATTTTTCCGCGACGCCGATCTTCATCACGAGGAACGCCAGGTCTTGCGCGACGCCGTCGTGAATTTCGCGCGCGATGCGCGTGCGCTCTTCGG
Organism: Chloroflexota bacterium; assembly: GCA_016223105.1. Lineage (GTDB taxonomy): Bacteria > Chloroflexota > Anaerolineae > UBA4142 > UBA4142 > JACRPR01. Next base: position 1,931 of record JACRPR010000247.1, read on the forward strand.
TGATCGTCGCCTCTTCCGAACGCGCGTACAATTGCGCGTTACGCACGATCAGCGCGGTCGCGCTCGCGAGGTACGAAAGCAGGTCAATGTGTTCACTGCGAAACGCGCCCGCAGAACGCGCGAGCACAATCGCGCCCTCGGCGCGCGCGCCGGTCATCATCGGCACGCCGATCAACGCGGGTTGGCGTCCGGAATTGTTCAACACGCGCGCCATCCCTTCGACGATCACCGCGCGCGCGAACTCGGCATCCACCGCGGGACCGCGCGCGACCCAGGGTTCGATGTGCGTGAGATCGGTGGTGCGTAAAAAGATTGTGCCGTTCTCCGCGTCGCACGCGTCGATCATTTCGTTGAGCAGGCGCGCGAGCGTTTCCTTTAAATTGGAATCGGCGCGCACCGCGCGATCCCCTTCGCGGAATGCCATCTTTTCGCGCGCGCGCAAGCGATGCGATTCGATCGCCGCGCTCGCCGTGTGCGCGAGGGTGCGAACCAAGCGCAAACGTTCTTCGTTCGGCGCATGGGCAAAAGGCAAACACGCGATCAATACACCGAGCTGACGCTCGCCATGCCGGAGTGGTAACGCGAGCCAACCCAGGTTGTCATTGGCTTGAAACGTTTCGGTCGTTTGTTCGCGCAGTTCTGCCGGAATTTTTTCGATGCCGAGCAGTTTGATGCCCGCACCCAACATTTCATCGGTGAGGACGAGCGCGGCGCCGCGCGCGTTGAGCAAATCCACCGGCGCGCTCAGTAGCGTGCTCGCGGTCTCTTCCAAATCCACCGCGCGCGCGAGGCGTTGACTCAGATCGTTCAATTGTTTGAGTTGATTGAACAAGCGCGCTTGATCAATCGCGACGGCGGCTTGGCTCGCGAACACGGTCGCGAGTTCGAGATCGCCGTGCGTGAAGGGTTCACTGCCGCGCATCCGCGATAAATTGAGCACGCCGGTGACCTGACCGCGCACCAACATCGGCAAGGAGAGCGCGGAAAGAATGTTGGGTTTGCCGAGCGCTTGGCGAATTTCGGGATCGAGCGGCGCGCCTTCCGCGAGCATCAACGGTTCGCGTTTTTGCACGACGCGCGCGGCGATGCTGTTGCCGAGCGCGCTCCGATCGGTGCCGACGATGTCGGGCGGCAAGCCCGCCGCCGCGGCGATGTGTAGTTCGCGATGTTCGTCGTCGAGCAACATTAATGAAACGGCTTCGGCTTTGGTTTCGTGTTGAATCGTCGCGACGACGAGATCGAGCAAATCTTTGAGTTCGCTCGCGCCCATAAACGCGCGCGAAATTTCATAGAGCGGCACGAGCGCGCGCAGACGCGCGTTTTCGCGGCGGAGTTTTTCTTGTTCGAGCGCGTTGACGATGGCGGTGAGGAGTTGTTCGGGGACGACCGGCTTGACGAGGAAGCCGACAAAGCCGACGCGCAACGCGTCGAGTGCGACTTCCCAGGTGCTGTGCCCGGTGATCACAATGCCGGCAATATCGGGACAAATCGCGCGGACTTGATCGAAAATTTGGATGCCGGTCGAATCGGGCAAATACACATCCGCGATGAGCAAGTCGAATGGTTCGCGGCGCGCCCACGCCAGCGCGTCCGCGCCGGTCGCGGCTTCGTGCACGCGATAGCCCGCGTCCACCAAAATCGCGCGAGTGTGGGCGCGCAGTTCGGTGTGATCTTCGAGCAGGAGAATTTTTTCCTTCGGCATTTTCAACCCGATCTAAGTATACGCGCGATTCCCTATCTTTGCAATTCGATGGGCGCGCGCGCCGCCCGCGCCACAAAATAACCGATGCGGTTTTGACAACGGCGCGCAGACGCGCTAAATTAGTTTGAGCCGGACGCGGCGCGCCGCCACGCTCATGTGCCGCGCGTTTCGCGCGGAGGATATTGTCGCGCGCATCGGCGGCGATGAGTTTGCCGTGCTGTTGCCGGTGGCGGATGCGGACACGGCGCGCCAGGTGATCGCGCGTGTGCGCGAGCAATGCGCCGCGCACAATGCCGCGCACCCGGATCTGCCGATTCATTTTTCACTCGGCGCGTCCACCGCGCAAGTTAAAGAACCGTTGCGCGACGCGCTCAGAAATGCCGACACGCAAATGTATCAGGACAAACAAAAATCGCGGCGCGCTTGAATGTGCCGATACGCAAACAGATCAAGACAAACTAAAATCGCGTCGCGCCAAGCGCGACGCGATTTTAGTTTGATTGTCGAGCAATCGCGCGGTGAAATAATTTTACGCGTCAATTCCCGGCATTGGAAATTTACTCGCGAATTGCGTAACGGCTTGATGAACGCGCGCGTGCAAGGCGATGGCGTCAATGTGCGTGATCACATCCGCGATCCAATCCGCGACCTGGCGCAGATCATTTTCGTTCAAGCCGCGCGTCGTAACCGCCGGCGAGCCCAGGCGCACGCCGCTCGTTACCGTCGCCGGGAGCGGATCGTACGGAATCAAATTCTTGTTGCAGGTGATGCCAACGGTTTGCAAAACCTTCGCCGCGTCTTTGCCGGAAACTTTTTGCGCCGATAAATCCACCAGCAGTAAATGATTGTCCGTGCCGCCGGACACGATCCGAATGCCGCGCGCTTGCAATTGTTCGCCGAGCGCGCGCGCGTTTTTGATGATTTGCTTTTGGTATTCGATGAACGATGGATCGAGCGCCTCTTTCAGCGCGACCGCTTTGCCGGCGATGACGTGTTCGAGCGGACCGCCTTGCGTGCCGGGGAACACGGCTTTGTCCACCGCTTTGCCAAATTCCGTGGTCGCCAAAATCATTCCGCCGCGCGGACCGCGCAGAGTTTTGTGCGTCGTTGTCGTAACGACATCCGCGACCGGCACCGGGTCGGGATGTTGTTTCGCCGCGATCAACCCGGCGATGTGCGCCATATCCACCATCAAGCGCGCGCCAACCGATTTTGCGATCGCGCTCATCCGCGCGAAATCGAACGCGCGCGGGTACGCCGTCGCGCCGCCGACGATCAATTTCGGGCGATGCGTTTGCGCGAGGCGCGCGAGCTCGTCGTAATCAATCATCTCGGTTTCGCGATTCACGCCGTACCCGATAAATTTGTAGAGTTGCCCGGACAAGTTTACCGGCGCGCCGTGTGTGAGATGTCCGCCTTGCGCGAGCGACATCGCGAGTACCGTGTCGCCCGGTTGAATCAGCGCGAGATACGCGGCGAGATTCGCCTGCGACCCGGAATGGGGTTGCACGTTCGCGCATTGCGCGCCGAATAATTTTTTCGCGCGTTCAATCGCGAGCGTTTCGGTTTGATCCACAAATTCGCAACCGTTGTAATAGCGTTTCGCCGGATACCCTTCGGCGTACTTGTTCGTCAACACCGAGCCGACCGCTTCGAGCACTGCCGCGCTCGTGTAATTTTCCGACGCGATCAGTTCCAATCCTTCTTTTTGGCGATGCCGTTCGCGTTCGATAATTGCCGCGACCTCGGGATCAACCTGGTTGAGTTGCGCGCGTGCGCCCATTTCGATTGCTCCTTTGAAAAAATGACAACGAATTCAGGAATGAACCGAATCGTTGATTTGATTTCTAAAAATTGGACGCGCAAAGTATAGCACACGCGCCGCGATTGGACAAAATTTCCAACTTCCAATTTCCAATCTCCAATCGCTCAAGCGCTTCTCTCTTGCACTCAATCCCCATTCCGCTTACAATGCGCGGCGAGAGGTTTATGATGCAACCGAAATTTTGCGCGCAGTGTGGCAACGCGCTCGAGGCGCGCGTCGTTCAAGATCATCGCGTGCGCCCGGTGTGTCCGGCGTGCGGCTGGATCGTGTATCTCAATCCGCCGATTGCCGCGGGCGTGATCGCGACGCGCGCTGATGGAAAAATTATTCTAGTTTTACGCGGCGAAAATCCGGGTAAGGGCTTGTGGGGTTTGCCGACCGGCTTTATGGAGATTGATGAAACGGTTGAAGACGCGGCGCGACGCGAGTGTCTCGAAGAAACCGGGTTGACGGTCGAGCTTGAGGGCTTGCTGGGAGTGTGGTCGTACCATCACATCGAAAAGCAGAGCGCGGGGGTGTTGGTGTTGTACCGTGCGCGCGTGATTGGGGGCGAGCCGCGCGCGGGAAGCGATACGGTCGAGGCGAAATTTTTCGCGCGCGCGGAAATCACCGATGCGATGCTCGCGTTTGAAACGCATCGCGACGCGCTGAATCAATGGGGAATGTTGAATGACCAATGTGCAAAAGGTATAGGGTAATGGGAAGGGGATGGCATCCGCGCCGCATATTCAGACATTCAAATTATGCCAGACTTGGTGATACGCGTCCAGCCGTTTTTGCAATTCTTCTTTTGAAAGATTTGCCGCGCGCGCCTTGCGCGATTCATTCGCGAGTCCGGCGCGCACGATTTGTTTTGCCGCAAAGCGAAACGCGCGCGAATAATGTTTTTCGAATAAGCGTTTGCGCGCGCGCCACAGTTCGATGAACATCGCGTCGCGAAATTGCCGGGTGGATTGCGCTTCGTGGTGAATGATCTCCGCCTGCGGCACGCACCAAATTTGCCAGCCCGCGCGTTTGATGCGGATCGCCCAATCAATCTCTTCGCAGTAAATAAAAAATTGATCGTCAAGCCAGCCGACCTGGTCTGCGACCTCGCGGCGCACAAGAAAATCCGCGCCGAGCGGGTGATCGATCTCGAACGGCGCACCGCGCGCGTACCATGCGCGCGGATAGCGACCGTTCAAGCGCGAATTCGTCAAGCGCCAATTCACCGGGAAAAAATCGAGATAGATTTGCGCGAGCGCGGGGAACGCGAACGCGGAATGTTGAAGCGCGCCATCGCCGTACAACAATTTACCGCCGCACGCGCCCGCGCGCCGCGAAGCGGGCGCGTCCATAAATTTCACCAGCGTTTCGAGCGCGCCCGGTTTAACTTGCGTGTCCGGGTTGAGCATCATCACGTAGCGCCCGCGCGATTCAACAAATGCTTGATTGTTCGCCGTCGCGAATCCGCGATTCTCCGCGTTCGCGATCAGGTTCACGCGCGGAAATTTTTCGCGTACTATCGCCGCGCTCGCATCGCGCGACGCGTTGTCAACGACGAAGATTTCAGTGGACAGCGAACAGTGAACAGTGGACAGTGAACTGTTGCCTGCCGACTGTTGACTGTTGCCTGCCGACTGTTGACTGTTGCCTGCCGACTGTTGACTGTTGCCTGCCGACTGTTGACTGTTGCCTGCCGACTGTTGACTGTTGACTGTTGACTGTTGACTGCCGACTGATTCCAGGCACTGCGCCAACAACTCGCGCACGTTGTAACTGACAATTACAATTGATAGGTCAATCATTTCACGCATCACGTTTCACGCATCACGTCATTCACCAACGCGGCGGCTCCGTAAATTCCCGCATCATCCCCCAACTCGGCTTGCGCGATTTGCACGCCCGCGCGCATCGAAGCCATCGCGTATTTGTTGAATGTTGTGCGAATCGGTTGCTCGAGCAAATCCCAGGAATTGATCGCGACGCCGCCGCCGAGCACAAACAGTTGCGTGTCGAAGTTGTGCAGTAAACTGACTAGCCCCAAACCGATGTAAAATCCGGCGCGCTCGAACATTCGCCGCGCGAGTTTGTCGCCGGCGCGCGCGGCTTGACTGACGACCGACGCGGTGATCGCGCTGGGGACACTGTTGACCATTCCCAGAATTTTTGATTCGCGCCCTTTGAAAATTTCATCGCGCGTCGCGCGCGCAATCGCCGGACCGGACGCGACCGCTTCGAGACAACCGACCGAGCCGCAATTGCACAGCGGTCCGTACGCATCCACCGTTTGATGTCCGATCTCGCCGGCGAAACCGCGCGCGCCCAAAAACAATTCATTGTTCGCGATGATCCCGCCGCCGATGCCGGTGCTGATCGTAATGTAAATCAAATGCGCGACGCCGCGCCCCGCGCCCAAGCGATGTTCGCCGAGCGCGGCAAGGTTCGCATCGTTGCCGACGCGCGCCGGGATTTTGAATTCTTGTTCGAGGCGCGCTTGCATTTGAAAGCCGTCAATGCCGGGAAGGTTCGGCGCTTGATGAATAATCCCGCGCCACGGATCGAGTGGACCCGGCGCGGCGAGACCGATGCCGCGCACGCGCGACCAATCATCCACCAACGCGCGCGCGTGCGCGACGAGGCGCGCGAACACATCTTCCGCGCCTTGTTGCGCGCGCGTGGGATGCGTTTGCTGTTTCACAATCTGTCCCGCGTCATCGCACAGCGCGACGCGAATGTTCGTGCCGCCCAAATCTATCGCGAGGATGTGATCCAATGGTGCCTCCGAATTTTTTTATCCGCGAATCGCGCGAATCATCGCGAATGATTTTTTTCGCGATGATTCGCGTTATTCGCGGATCGCCAATCTCAATGTCGAAAATGTCCGCGTTGCACGAGACGCGCGTCGTCAATCGTGATGAACGCGCTCGCGTCCACGCGATCAATAATCGCGCGCACCGACCCGACATTGCGCCGCGCGATGATGCAATTGACGACGGTGATTTGTCCGTCTTTGCCGTGCGCGAGAAATTCCGTAACCGCGTGCCCGTCCGCGCGCAACGCTTCCGCAATCGCGCGATTGCTCGTCGTCGAGTACACGCGCAGAAACGCGTACCCAATCGCGAGCCGCTCTTCGATGAACATTCCAACGACGATGCCCGCGCCAAATCCGAGTGCGTACCCAGTAACGGTGAACGGATTGAGCGGTCCGCTCAACACCGCGCTAACCGCGAGAATAAACACCGCGGCTTGGATCGCACCGATCAAACCGGACAACCACTTGCGTCCGCGCATTGTAAACAATAAGCGCAGAGTGTCGAGCGTCATATCGGTGAGACGCATCGCGAAAACAAACAACCCAGCCAGAATTGGTTCCATCATAGCGCACATTCTACGCCGAAACGCGATTGTGGCAAGCGTGGAGTAGGGGCGAAGCATTTTTCGTTCCGCGCGCGGAACGAAAAATGCTTCGCCCTTACCCTGCGCGATGCTTGACAATCTCGCCACTCTGCGTTATCTTTTGCGTAATAAAATTTGAAACAAGGAGGTTTCCAAATGACTGAACGAGTTCGCGAAATTTTGAATTGGTATCGCAGTGACAATCCTGGGACGCTCACAAATCTCGCGCGCATTTTGAATCACGGACGCTTGGGCGGCACCGGCAAATTGGTGATTCTGCCGGTGGATCAAGGATTCGAGCACGGACCCGCGCGCAGTTTCGCGCCGAATCCGCCGGGGTACGATCCGCGTTATCATTTCGAAATGGCGATTGATGCCGGGTGTAACGCGTATGCCGCGCCCCTGGGATTTCTCGAAGCCGGCGCGGCGGATTTCGCCGGGCAAGTGCCGCTCATTTTGAAATTGAACAACCACGACGTTTTGCAAGACGAAAAAGATCCGCTCGGCGCGCAAACCGCGAGCGTCGCGGACGCGTTGCGTTTGGGATGCGCGGCAGTCGGGTACACGATTTATCCCGGCACCGCGGAACGCCGGTTGCAGTACGAACAATTGCAAGCGATTGCGCGCGAAGCCAAAGCGGTCGGACTCGCGGTCGTCGTATGGTCGTATCCGCGTGGCAGTAGTTTGTCGAAAGAGGGCGAGACCGCGCTCGATGTAACCGCGTATGCCGCGCAGATCGCGGCGCAACTTGGCGCGCACATCATCAAGGTCAAATTGCCGAGCGCGTACCTCGAACAAGCCGAAGCGAAAAAAGTGTACGAAAAAACCAACCTCCCGCGCGAGACGCAAGCCGAGCGCGTGCGCCACATCGTGCAGAGCGCGTTCAACGGTCGGCGCGTCGTGATTTTTTCCGGCGGCGCGAAGAAGGAAGACGACAACGCGATCTTTGAAGAAATGCGCGCGATTCGCGATGGCGGCGGATTCGGTTCGATTATGGGACGCAACGTGTTCCAACGTCCCAAAGCCGACGCGCTGAAATTGTTGGACACGGTGATGAAAATTTACAGCGGTGAGATTCAATAATAAATTCCACGAAAATTCGAGACTGGAGCACGCTTACCGATTTGCAAACCACAGATTTCACACATTACGCAGATTTTGTTTTTTAATCCATGAAATCGTAACTACTCAGGTGTCATTGCGAGGAGGCGGTTTTTGCCGACGAAGCAATCTCCATGCAGCTTGCCGAACGAACAATGTTGGGGATTGCTTCGCAAAAACCGCTCGCAATGACATGGGCTGAGTAGTTACATGAAATCTGTGAAATCTGTGGTTGATGAATTCTATCTGTTTCGGTGACGATACTACAGTGTCGAAAATTCTGATGAGCGTTCGGCGCGCGGCGTGAACGCTCATCATTTTTTTCGCGCGATGTATTTTTGGACACACTCCGCCTATCTTATAATCAAACCATAGTTGCTGGATGCCGGCTCAACGCGCGTCAACGCTAAATACTTTTTTAACGAAACCTCAATGTCCATTTTACAAAAGAGGGTTGACGTGCGCGCCGGGCTATGCTAGACTCTCGCAAGTTGTTTGCCCAGCGCGGCATACGCGAGTGTTTTGAGAATCGTGGCGCGGGCTTTCGAGCCCGCATTGGCGGCTTGGAAAAGCCGCGCCACAGTGAATTTCAAAATACTTTTAAAACATACTGACGAGTGGAATGGCGGCAATGAATCAATGATCTGATTTGGTCGCTTGCTGATCGGTTTGGGATTGGCGAGATCGTTGAGGAGCCAATCGCGAAACCGGCACGCGCCGGTTTTATTTTTTTCACGACAACGCGATTCAATTGAATCGAAAAAAAGGATTAGCCCTGTCAGAGGTGAAAAATACACGAGGGCTGATTTCTCTTTTTCCGGTACGGAAAGGGACGGAGCGAATGACCGAAGGCGCACAAGCCCCAACAATTATTCAACCCGCGCCCACGCGTTTCTTACGACCGCGCGAGATTGCATTTATCGAGGATGCGTTGCGCCAAGTCGGCGCGTTTGGCGAGGTGCACTTGATCGTCGAACGCGGGCGCCTGCGTTTCGTGCGGACGCTCAAAAGCGAAGCGATCGATGCGGCGAAAGATAAACCAGGTTAGGATCGAAAAAAAATGTCACCCTGAACGAAGCGAAGGGTCGCGTGTGACGCGTCGGAGACGCTTTGCGTTCGCTTCGCTCAGAATGACACACTTGAGTTCGCCCCGGGAATCGCCGTCACGCGCGCGGCGATCAACCCATTGCAATTTTTTGATTCCGCGAAGCGCGCGTTCGCCGGAAGGGCGGAGCATTTTTTTTGCGCGATAATTTTTTGAATGAATAAACTCAATCGTCTCTCCCTGTATTTGCATCGTCAAGCCAACAGCATCCCACGTTATTTTTGGGAGCAGGCGATTTTATTTTTCTTCGGATGGATTCCGACATTCATCGGCGTCGGTCTGCGCGCGATCATTTATCGTTTGATTTTGCGAATGGATGGTTTGGTCGCGATTGAAAACGGCGCGCGCATTCGTTTCGCGAGCAACCTTCGTCTCGGTGCCGGTGTTTACATTGACGAAGGCGTGTACTTGCATGCGTGTCCAAACGGAATCGAAATCGGCGCGAACACGTACGTAATGCACCACGCGGAATTGCACGTCTATAATTTTCGCGCTCTGCCACATTCGGGAATTCGCATCGGCAAAAATTGTTTGATCAGCGAATTCAATGTTTTGCGTGGGCAAGGCGGCATTACGATTGGCGACAATGTGTACACCGCGCCGCTCGCGCAAATGCTCGCGGTCAATCATGTGTACGCTGATCCGACGCGTCCGATTATTCAGCAAGGCATCACCGCGCAAGGCATCGTGATCGAAGACGATTGTTGGATCGGCGCGGGCGCGATTATTTTGGACGGCGTACGCATCGGCAAAGGCGCGGTCGTCGCCGCGGGCGCGGTCGTTACGCGCGATGTCGCGCCGCATACGCTTGTCGGCGGTGTCCCGGCAAAATTCATCAAGACGATTGATGGTACTGTTGCGCCGCGCACAATTCCGGTGTACGCTGGATCAGAAACCTAATTTGTAGAACGGGCGGCTCGCCCGTTGTTACAAGCGGGCGGCTCGCTCGTTGCCACAAGCGGGCGGCTCGCTCGTTGCCACAGGCGGGCGGCTCGCTCGTTGCCACAGGCGGGCGGCTCGCCCGTTGCTACAGGCGGGCGGCTCGCTCGTTGCTACAGGCGGGCGGCTCGCTCGTTGCTACAGGCGGGCGAGCCGCCCGCGCTACAGGACAAAAAATTATGACGACACTTTCCGTCATCATCCCGGCTTTTAACGAAGAAGAGGGCATCGAACGCGTGATCACGCGCGTCCTCGCTGTGCGCGATGCGTTGACGCGAATGAACGTCGCGCTCGAGTTCATCATCGTTGACGATGGCTCGCGCGATCAAACCGCAACGCGCATCGCGAAATATCCGCAGGTGCGCCTGGTGCGCCACCTCAAAAATCGCGGGTACGGCGCGGCGATCAAAACCGGCTTTCGCAACGCGACCGGCGAATTTCTCGCGTTCCTCGATGCGGATGCGACCTATCCGCCGGAAAATTTGCCGGACTTGGTCCGCGCCGCGCTCGATCAAAACGGCGATATGATCGTCGCGTCGCGAATGAGCGGCGCGAAATCGCAAATGCCGCTCGTGCGCCGCGTCGGTAATCTCGGCTACGCGACGCTATTGAGTTTGATTGGCAATATGACCGTGCGCGATACGACGAGTGGGATGCGCGTGATTCGGCGCGCGAAACTCGAATCGCTTTATCCACTGCCGGACGGTTTGGAATTTACGCCGGCGATGAGCACGCGCGCGCTTCACGAAAATCTCAACGTGATCGAAGTCGCGGTGCCGTACTCAGAACGCGTTGGGCGCTCCAAGTTGTCGGTTCTGCGCGATGGGTTTCGCTTCGCCAACGCGATTGTGTGGACGGCGCTCGCGTACAACCCGGTGCGAATCCTGGGATTGTTTTCGCTCGCGTTGTTCGCGCTGGCGGGGCTGATCGCGCTGTACGTCATCGCGTTGCGCGTTGGCGGCACAACCACATTGAACGCGTGGCAATTGTTTTTGATTTTTGGCGCAGTGCTTGCCGCGATCACCGGCATCAGTTTATTTTCGCTCGGCGCGATGTTTAATTATCTCGTCGCGCTCTTTCACAAAAAACCGGTCCGGCAGGGTTTGTTCGGCAAACCGGTTTTCGATCCGCCGCTCGAAACTCACTTTGGCTGGATCGGGATCGTCTCCGCGCTCATCGGCACCGGCATTGGCATCGTCGCGTTGGTGTTGAGCTTGCAAGGATGGAGCGTCGAACGATTGTGGTTGTATTTTTTGTTCGCCGCGTCGTTTGTGATTATCGGATTGCAATTATCCATCGCTTGGATTGTGATGCGTGTGTTGGATGAACTCGCGCGCCGCGATGCTTCGGCGCAACGCGACCTGGTCGAGAGCGAGCCGGGCAATGTGAGCGTTGGTGTTGCGCCCGCACGCGCGGAATCGTAATGAACTGGGACGCGAGCGTTTGAAATGGAGTCGAGCGTTTACGCGGTGGCTTGCTCGGAGAACCAACCCGCTAAAGCGTCGAATCCAATGTGTCCCCAATTGAAAGGTCAATATGTCAACCGATAAACAAATCAATCTCGGCACACGCACGCGTCAAATCGTGCCTGTGCCGCGCTATCCCGATGCCGGGCGCGTGATCAATCCGATCCAACGCGAACGCTCCGCGGATGCGGTGGATGTTCTGCTCGTCAATCCGCCGTCGCCCGATGGCGAAATATGGATTCGCAGTCAACATCGCGTCGGGCGCAAATCGCGCGAGAATATGATTTGGCCCCAAGTCTCGCTCGCGCAACTCTCCGCGATTCTCGCGCCCGATTACAAGGTCGCGATCATTGACGCGATCGGCGAGCGCTTGTCGTGGGCGCAATTCGAAACGCGCCTCCGCAAATATATGCCCAAGTATTATCTCACCCAGTTGACCGCGCCGACGTTGACGAACGATATGTACGGCGTGATGCTCGCGCGCGCGCTCGGCGCGAAAACGATTGTGTTCGGCACGCACGTTACGCCGATGGCGCGCCAAACGCTCGAGCCGTACCCCGCGCTCGATTTCGGTTTGCGCGGCGAACCGGAAATGACGCTCCGCGAATTGATCGACGCGCACGAAAATAAATTGCCGAGCAATCCGTCCGTCGCGAAAATGCTCAAGGACACCGGCGCAGAACTTCCGACCAAAACTATCGCGGCAACGAACGGCGATCTATCGCATATCAAGGGCTTGGTGTGGCGCAAAGAAGGTCAGGTCGTCGTGAACCCGGATCGTCCATTCATTCCGAATCTCGACGATTTGCCGGTGCCACTGCACCACTTACTTCCTCTGCAAAAATATCGCGCGCCGATGATGAAGACGCCGTACACATTTATCGTGTCGAGTCGCGGTTGTAGCGCGGGCTGTATCTATTGCATCAAGCACGTTAGTTATCAGTGGTCGCTTCGCTTGCGCTCGCCGGAAAAAATCGTCGAAGAGTTGTGGGTGCTGAAAAAACTCGGCATTGATTACGTGAATATGTACGCCGATCTCTTCACGCTCTCGCGCGACCAGGTCGTCGGCTTGTGCCAGGAGATGCTCAAACAAGGTTTGAAAATCAAATGGACGTGCAACAGTCGCGTGGATTACGTGGACGAAGAATTGCTCGCGCTGATGGGCAAAGCCGGGTGCTGGATGATCGCGTGGGGCATCGAGTCCGGCAATTACGAAATTTTGAAACACGCGCACAAGGGCGCGGATCCGGCGAAAGCGCAACGCGCGTTGACCTGGTCGCGTCAAGCCGGGATTATGAACTGGGGCTATTTCATCATCGGCTTGCCCGGCGAAACCGAAGAGACGATTCAACAAACGATCGCGTTCTCAAAAAAATTGCCGCTCGACATCGCGCTCTTTCACATCGCCGCGCCGTATCCCGGCACGCCATTCTTTTTTGAAGTTGTCGAGAACGGTTGGTTTCGTCCCGGCACGAAATGGGAAGAAGTGGATATGGATCGCTCGACTGTGTTGGACTATCCGCACTTGCGCGCCGAGCGACTCGAGTATTGGCAAAAACGCGCGTTCCGCGAATGGGCATTTCGTCCTGCGCCGATCTGGACGTTTATCAAAGGAATGAACAGTTGGGCGGGCATCAAATCCGCGCTTTCGATTGTTACCCAGCATTTCAATTGGGTGACGGAAACGCCGCTTGTCGGCGATGTGAGTACGTAAAGTGACGTGATGAATGTCGGATGACAAACTGCCCGCGCATTTGCGCGATGATGTGCTCGATCTGTTGAAGCGAACGGAACGTCCGCAAACGATTACGATTGTGGGCGCGAGTATGTTGCCGCTCTTGCGCGCGGGCGACCGCGTGATCGTCGAACCGCGCCAGCAAATCCAACCGGGCGCGATTGTGGTGTTTCAGCAAGGCGATCAACTGATCGCGCACCGCGTTTTGCGAATTGAGGATCGCGCCGGGCAAGTTGTGTTGACGACGAAAGGCGATGCGACCTGGCATCTCGATCCGCCGGTGCGCGCGGACGCGATCCTGGGTTGCGCGGTTGCGATTGAACGCGGCGCGCGCGTGCTCTCGCTCGACACGCGCGCCGCGCGCGTGATCGGCGCGTGGGCAGTCGCGCACGCGCGCGTCTCCGCGCCGATCTACGCCGGGTTACTGCAACTCAAAATCAAAACCCTGGGACGCGGATCGAATCGCGTTACGCGCGGTTTGAAAAACGCGCTGAACATTTTTTTTGATCTGCCGCACCGAATCCAATCGGCGGGATGGAAGGAGCGGCATTGATTCAAATGCCGGAGTCGAGCGTTGACGCGGTTGTGCGTTCGACCAGCAACCCGCTAAAGCGTCGAATCCAAGTTGGCGTGCACACATTTCAAAACCCGACCTGGTTTTTCGTCGCCGCGTTTTTCGCGAGCGCGTGTCTCGGCGTCATTATTTCGTACACCACTGAGATCGCTGTGTTTCGCTTCGCGCTGATCGTCGTCGGCATCGGCGCGATGGTTGTGCTTGCGCGGAACGTCGCGCGTTTGGATTGGCTGTTCGCAATTCTGCCGCTCCTCGTCCTGATTTATTTTGGCTTGACGAACGATTGGGCGGAACGCGTCGGCAAAGTGCGCTGGCTCGATCCCGTGCTGATTTGGTTGGCGTCGTGGCAACCCAGGATCGCCGGTTTGCAGATGGATTCGAACGCGCTGGGCGGCGTGCTGGCGATGCTGATGCCTTTGCAAATTGCCGCGTTGTGGCGCGCGCGGCGCATCGCGCTGTCCGCGATCTTGATCGGCGTGTCCGTGTTGGGCTTGGTGTTGAGCGAATCGCGCGGCGCGTGGATCGCGCTCGCGATGATTACTGGCGTCGGGGTATTGTGGCGCGGGATCGGCTTGGTTACACAAGACAATCGGCGCAAGCAAATCGCGATTTTTATTTCGCTTCTCGCGCTGATTGCCATTGTCGGATTCGTCTCGCTCCTTTCGCCGCTCGGACAAAGTTTGCTCACGCGGCGCAATGATCGCGTGTTCGTGTGGCGCAACGCGTTCGATCTCGCGCGCGATTATCCATTCACCGGGCTGGGGCTGGGCGCGTTCGAGATGGCGTACTCAAGTTACGTTTTGATCGTGCACGTCGGGCACACGACGCACGCGCACAATCTTTTTCTCGATGTGTGGCTCGAACAAGGATTGCTCGGCTTGCTCGCGTTTGCCGGACTCGTCATCGTCGCCGCGCTCAACGCGCTGGAAGCGCGACACATCGCCGCGCTCGCGTCGCTCGGTGTGATCGTCTTTCACGGTTTTCTGGACGATCCATTTTACGGCTACGGCGCGATCGCGATTCCATTTTTATTCGTGCCGTTTGCGCTCGCGACACAACCATCGCGATTCGCGCGTTGGCTCGTGCCGATGTTCGCCAGCGCGCTCGTGATCGGGATCGGCGCAATTGGGTTGGTTCCGAACGCGCGCGCGCAATTTGAAGCGAACCTTGCCGCGCGCGCGCAAACGCGCGCGGAACTCACGGTGTTTCATTGGCACGAATGGGCGATCCAGGACAAGTTGCGCCGCGCGCGTCAAGTTGAACTCGCGCCGATCATCGCGCAATATCAAAACGCGCGCGTGTTGGATCGCGCGAACGTCAGCGCGCATCGGCGGCTGGGACAAATCGAATTATCGTTCGGACAGTACGACGCGGCGCGCGCGGATTTCGAAATCGCGTTTGCCAACGCGCCGGATCAATTCGCGACGCGGTTGTTGTTAGGCGAACTGGTCGCGATTGCGGGCGACGCGAATCGCGCCGTTGAATTGTGGATGCCGCTCGACATCAGCGCAGGGCAGTTGCCGGCGCGTGTGTGGTGGTACGAACATCTCGGCGAAGCGGAACACGCGGCGCGCTTGAAACGCGCGATCACGTTGTTAGATGACCGCACCAGGTGAATAAGGTTTGTGGCGCGGACATTCCTGTCCGCATTAGCGATTTGAAACAGCGCTCCACGGTTAGTGGCGATAATGAAATCAATGGCTAGATTAATTTTTATTTTTCTACTCCTGGCAATTATTTTTTCCGCGCGCGGAACATTGGACTCGGCGGTCGTCTCCGCGCAATCTACGGTGCGCTGGAGTGTGGCGCGTCAAATTCCGCGCCTCACTACGGAAGCGGATCCGCCGTTCCTCGTCGTCGATCAAAATCGCACTGTGCACGCGTTTTATTCGCAATGGATTGCCGGCGAGCTAGCGGTCTATTACAATCAATGGACTGTCGCGCGCATTTGGACTGCGCCGAATGATATTCTCTTGTCGCCGATTTCACGCCAGGCGAGTGTGCAAGGCGCGTACCTCGATCCCAGCGGAATGATGCACGCCATTTTTTTCGGCGGCATTGAAAGCGGCGCGGAAATTTTTTATGCGCGCGCGCCAGTCGCGAGCGCGGCGCAAGCATCCGCGTGGTCGTCGCCCAAGAGTGTGGGCGTGAATGCCGGGAAACTCGCGGCGGCGACCTTGTCCGGCGATGCCAAAGGTAATCTGTACATTCTCTACAGCGGCAATGGGCAAGGCAATGGCGTGTACGCGGTTCATTCGAACGACGCGGGCGAGACCTGGTCTGAAACCAAACCGGTTTTTCTTTCCAACAGCGAAGTGTTGTGGTCGTTCGCGATTCGCTCCGCGCTCGACGCGACTGGCAAGTTGCACGGCGTTTGGACGGTCGTCAACAAACAAGGGAATGGCGAAGCGGTTTATTACGCGCGCTATGATCCCGAACGCAAACAGTGGAGCATTCCGCGCGTTTTGCAATCCATCAAAGAATGTTCGTACGAAGCGGACTGGGCTTCGATCACCGCGTACAAAGATGAAGTGTGGGCGGTGTATAGTTGCGGCGCGCCGGCGACGCGTTGGCTTAGACGGTCGCGCGATAATGGCGTCACCTGGAGTGAGCCGACGATTCCGTTTCCATTTTTGATCGGCGAAACCGGTCCCGCGGCGTTGATGGTGGACAGCCGCAACGCGTTGCACCTGGTTTTTGCGAGCCGCATCAACGGCACGACGACGCACGGTTTGTGGCATAGCGTGTGGTCGGGTGAACGCTGGAGCGAGCCGGATGCGATTATCTCGGGACGCCAAAGTATTGATTTCGATCCGTCGCGTCCGAACGCGATCATTAGCCAGGGCAATGTTCTGCTCGTAACCTGGCGTCAAGACTACGGTCTGACGCCGAACGGTGTTTGGTATTCGTTCGCGACCCTGGATGCGCCGGAATTACCGGTTCTGGTTTTGCCAACTCCGCTACCAACCCCAACTCCAATTCCGACGTCGATCACACCGTCGCGACTCGCGTTGG
>JACRPR010000087.1 GCA_016223105.1 Chloroflexota bacterium
GCCCACTCTTGCGCGTCGCATTTTCTCATTCAAACAGTCATTTTTGCGGTTGCCTGAAAAAGTGTTCAAGTTATTTTCGGACAAGGACTTAGAGACTGTTTTGAAATTTGTGGCGCGGGCTTTCTAGCCCGCACAGGCGGCTTGGAAAAGCCGCTCCACAATCAATTTCAAAACACTTTCTTAGGGTCTTTCAACCGCGCGTACACCGCTTCCACCTCTTCCCGCGTTCGATTGAACACTCCCTCGTTTTCCAACTTCAAACTCGTTACCGCCGCCGCCCAGACGCCCGCGTCTTCTGGCGGCGCACTCAATCGCCGCGACAAGTACGCGGAAGTGCACGTATCGCCGCGCCCGCTACGCCCGCGCAACGCGCGCGGCACGAACGGCGCTTCGGTAATCGCGCCGTTGTGATAAACCAGGACGCCGCCGCTGTGCGTGAGCAAAATTTCGCGCGGACCAAATTCCGCGAGCTTGCGCGCGGCGACGCCGCGATCTTTTTCGCCGGTGATGAGTTCCGCTTCAACCGCGTCGGTTTTCAAAACTGAAACGTAACGCAAAACGTCGCGCTTGTCGCGCCACTCGTCCGCGACGAGAACGCCGGCGCGCACGACACGCAAAAATCCTTGCACGTCAAGCGCGACGAGCGCGCCCTTGCGCGCGATTGCCGCGACGATTTCGGTCGGCACTTCGCCGCGCACCGACGCGCCAATCGCGAACGCGCGCGCGTCGAGATGCGCGATTTCTTCGAGCGTGAACGCGCCCGCCGAACTCATCAACTCGATTGTGCGTTCGTCGAGATTCGCGGTCGGATAAATCAAGCGCAAACAAGTGGATGCCGGCGTCGCGCGCGCAAACACGGTAACGCCAAGTTTTTCGAGATTCTCCACGACGCGCCAATCGTCGCGCGCGAGCCGCGTAACGACCGCGACGCGCAACCCCATTCGCGCCGCGACGTTCGCGCCGTAATTGAACGCGCCGCCATCCACGACGCGCGTCGCGTCCGGGTACACAATCGTGTCCTTTGTGTAATGCCCGATATAAACCAGGTCGAACATTGTGAACCTCGTGAAAAAGATGCGCGCATTATAACACAGAAACCCGAAGGGTCTTGGAGACCCTTCGGGTTTTTGACAAATCGCGAACATCGCGTTACTATATGTATTGCATATAGTTATTGCAGAGAACGTTCAACGCGTGGCTCGATGAACCGGCGCGCGACCGCGCCGAATTTTTCGTACAACTCCGGCTTGCGACCGCGCTCAATGCGCCGGTCGCGCGCTTGCTCGAATCGCAACGCCGCGCGTTCGAGCAGGAACGCGACGCGCGCGCAGAATCGCATCGCACCGCGCGCGATGCGGGCGACGCCGGTCGCTTGCTCATCGCCGATGCCGCATTGCGCGAAACGCAAGCCGCACTCGACGCGATCGAATTATCGCATGCCATCGCGCCGCGCGCGCGCGGCATCGCGCGTGAATCGTCCGCGCGTCCGCTCGTCATCATCGGAAGCGACGACCCGCTTCTCGCGCGACTCGCAAACATCATTCACGCGTCCACGCGTTCGATCGGCAGTGTCGGAGGTTTGATCGCGCTTTCGAACCGTGAAGCGGACATCGCGGGCGCGCATTTGCTCGACCTCGACACGCGCGAGTATAACGTGCCGTTCGTCAAACATCTTTTGCCCGAAGATCAAATCGTGTTGGTCAATCTCGCGGTGCGCGAAAACGGTTTGCTGGTCGCGCGCGGCAATCCGAAAAACATTCGCGGCGTGCGCGATTTAACCCGGCGTGATGTCGCGCTGATCAATCGTCAGCGCGGCGCGGGGACACGTTTGTTATTGTTCGCGAAATTGCGCGCGGTGCGGATTGACGCGCGGTCTTTGCGCGATTGGGAGCGCGTCGCGCAGACGCACGACGCGGTCGCCGCCGCGATTGCGACCGGCGCGGCGGATGTTGGACCGGGTTTGCGCGCGACCGCTCACGCGTGGAATCTCGATTTTATTCCGCTCGGCGACGAACGCTATGACCTGGTAATGACGCGCGCCGAGTTTGAATCGTCGCGCGTGCGCGCGATGCTCGACGCGTTGCACGGCAAAGAGTTGCGCGGACTGATGCTCGACGGGTATGATCTCGCGCGCACCGGGCGTGTGGTCGCGCGCGTGAAATAACCTATCGAAAACGATGGATGAGAAAAAGTGAACCGCTTTATTTTGTTCGGGTGGATCGCGCTGATCCTGGTTGCGTGCGCGCCCGCGCCGACAAATTGTGTCTTGCGGCTTGCGACGACGACAAGTACGGCGGATTCCGGTTTGCTCAATTTTATTTTGCCGGATTTTGAAACCAAGTTCGCGTGCAAGGTGGATGTCGTCGCGGTCGGCACCGGGCAGGCGATTCAAATCGGTACGAAAGGCGATGCGGATGTTTTGCTCGTGCATGATCGGGCGCGCGAAGACAAGTTCGTCGCGGATGGATTTGCGAAAGAACGTTTCGATGTGATGTCCAACGACTACATTTTGCTCGGTCCGAAAAATGACCCGGCAAAAATTTCCGGCGCGGCGCGTGTGGGCGACGCGTTGAAAACTATCGCGAATCTCAAATCGCCGTTCGCGAGTCGCGGCGATGGTAGCGGCACGCACGCGAAAGAAACGAGTTTGTGGGCGAGCGCGAACATTTCGCCGACGAAACAGGTCGAGTGGTACAACTCGCTCGGTCAAGGCATGGGTGAGACCTTGCTCACCGCGAATGAAAAAGGCGCGTACACCATTGCCGATCGCGGCACATATCTTTCGATGAAAGCCAAGGTGCCGAATCTCGTCGTCGTGGTCGGCGGCGAGCGCATTTCCGAAAACCAGGACAAGAATTTGCTCAATCCGTACGGCATCATGGCAATCAACCCGGAAAAATTCAAAGGCATCAACGCGGAAAAAGCAAATCAATTTGTGCAATGGATGATTGCCGCCGAAACGCAAAAAATCATCGGCGGGTACGGCGCGGACAAATTCGGACAGCCGTTGTTTTATCCGAACGCGAAAAAATAACTGATGTTATGCCCTGTCATTCTGAGCGAAGCGAAGAATCCCGGTCGAAACCGGAGACCCTTCGCTTCGTCCAGGTGACAGCGCGTGAGTGAGAAAATAATTCAAATTGACAAAACGCGCATCGCGTCGAAAATGAGTGGACACTTTATTTAGGGAGGCAAAATGTTGAACGACGCGCGCAAACTACGCGGACTCGCGGCGACCTTGTTCGTCGCGTTGATCGCGGTGATGACGATTTTTTTGGTCGTGTGGACGCAGGGGCGCGCGTCGCCGCGCCTCAGCCCGGACGATGTGAACGAAGTGGAAGCGCGCGTCGTGCGCGTGCTGGGCACGCGCCAGGTCGAGATCGCGCCCGCGCAAACGCAACCGGTCCAGCGCGTCGAACTTGAACTCGCAGACGGCGCGCGGATCGAAGCGGAACACAACGCGGTGAGCGACGACCTGGTTTTGCACGCGGGCGATCGCGTGTTGGTGATGACGATTCCATTGGCGAACGGGCAAACCGAAATCGTGATCACCGACCTGGTTCGCACCGGCGCGCTCGCGTTGCTCGGCGCGGGGTTTGTGATCTTTGCGATCCTGGTCAGCGGTTGGAAGGGTGTGCGTGCGTTGATCGGACTCGCGTTCAGTTTCGTCGTGCTTCTCGGTTTTGTTCTGCCGCAAATTTTCGACGGACGCGATCCGGTTGTGATCAGCATCATTGGTGCGTTTCTTTTGCTCGCGGCAACTTTGTATTTGACCCAGGGCTGGTCGCTGAAAACGCACGTCGCGCTCGCGGGCGTATTCGTCAGTTTGATTTTGACCGGTGCGCTCGCGACGATCGCGATCGGTTTCACGCGCTTGAGCGGTTACGGCGCGGAAGAATCCATGTTTTTATCAAGCGCGAATGTCGCGATCAATATGCGCGGGCTGTTGCTCGCCGGGATGATCGTCGGCGCGCTCGGCGTGTTGGACGATGTGATCGTAAGCCAGGCGTCCGCGGTGATGGAACTTGCGGACGCGAATCCCGCGCTCGGTTGGCGCGAGTTGTATCGCCGCGCGATGAACATCGGGCACGATCACATCGCGGCGACGATCAACACGCTCGTGCTCGCGTACGTCGGCGCGGCGATGCCGTTGTGGATGGTGTTTCAACTTTATCCGGAACCGTGGACGCTCACGCTCAATCGCGAAATGATCGCCGAAGAAATCGTGCGGACGCTCGTCGGCTCGCTCGGCTTGATTGCCGCCGTGCCGATCACGACGGTGATCGCGAGCGTGGCGCGAATCAAGACCCGAAGGGTTGTGTAAACCCTTCGGGTCTGAGGTAGCAATGGACGAAATTTTTAGCGGCTTGGCGCACGCGATTCAATTGCTCGTCTCCGCCGATCCCGCGTTGATGGAAATTGTGATCTTGTCGTTGCAGGTCAGCGGCATCGCGCTCGCGCTCAGCGCGATTGCCGGTGTGCCGATTGGCGCGGCATTAGGATTATCGCGATTACGCGCGCGCGGCTTGATCACCGCGTTGCTGTATACCGGGATGGGCTTGCCGCCGGTCGTCGTCGGATTGTTCGTGTACTTGATGTTGTCGCGATCCGGTCCCTTTGGATCGCTCGCGTGGTTGTTCACGCCGAACGCGATGATCGTCGCGCAAACGATCATCGCGTTTCCGCTCGTCGCCGGGTTGACGATGGCGGCGGTGCAAGGCGTTGATCCCGCGTTGCGCGTGCAGGTGCGTTCACTCGGCGCGACGCGCGCGCAAGAAATCTGGGCGGTTCTGCGCGAGGCGCGCGTTGGCGTCATTGCCGCGATTGTTGCCGCGTTCGGCGGCGTGATCAGCGAAGTTGGCGCGGTGATGTTGGTTGGCGGCAACATCGAAGGCAAGACGCGCGTGTTGACGACCGCGATTGTGTTGAACACGCGCACCGGCGATTTCGCGCTCGCGCTCGCGCTCGGCATTATTTTGCTCACGCTCGCGTTCATCGCGAATGTTGCGATGCTTCAATTGCAAGGGAAAGAGTAAAACGTAAAACGTGATGCGTGAATCAGCAGTCTATCAAATCGAAAAGTTGAAAAAAGAATACAGCCGCCGCATCGTGATTGACATCGAGCAGTTGGAAATTCGCGCGGGAGAAATTTTTGCGATTGTCGGACCGAGCGGCGCGGGGAAATCGTCGTTGTTGCGCTTGCTTAATTTTTTGGAAACGCCGACCGCCGGGCAAATTTTTTATCGCGGGCAAATGCAAAACGGCAACGCGCCGCTCGCCGTGCGCCGCGAAATCACGACGGTGTTTCAACGCCCGGTGTTACTGCGCGGCAGTGTGCGCGAAAATATCGCGTACGGGATGCACTTGCGCGGTGAACGCGCGAACGGGCGCGTGGATGAATTGCTCGCCACGATTGGCTTGCAATCGCTCGCGCGCGCGTCCGCGGTGAAATTATCCGGCGGCGAAATGCAACGCGTCGCGCTCGCGCGCGCGCTCGTGATCGAGCCGCGCGTCTTGTTGCTCGACGAGCCGACCGCGAATCTCGATCCGCATAACGTCGCGTTGATCGAAGCAATTGTGCGCGAGCATAATCGCGCGCGCGGGACGACAATCGTCCTGGTAACGCACAATGTGTTTCAAGCGAAGCGACTCGCGCATCGCGTTGGCTTGATGCTCGGCGGGCGCATCGTCGAGGTGAACGACACTGCAGCGTTTTTCGATTCGCCGCGCGATCCGCGCACGGCGGCGTTTGTGCGCGGCGAGATGGTGTACTAGAATTTGGAAGTTGGAAATTGAAAGTGCGCGATAAAAATAAAAACGCTCACCAGGTCGGTGAGCGTTTTGGTTTTCAAAAAATTATCCGCGTCCGATTTATCTTTTACGTTTTTCCACGCGCGTCGCCGACAGCCCCATCTGCGCCAACAACGCAACAACTTCGGCGCGATACAATTCGGTTACGTCACCCAAGAACGCAGGCAGTTGATTGATTAATTCTAACGATACGAGCCCATGCAAACGCGACCAGCAAATCAACGCGAGGTGGAGCGCGGGAAGCGGCACGGAGAGGGCGTACGATTTTTTCCACGCGGCAAGTTGCGCGCGAATCGCCGGCGCGGGTTTCGCAAAGACTGCCGGTAAATTCAACGCGTCCGCGTTCAGCGCGTCCGCCAATGTTTCGATCAACACGCGCATCCCGCTTTCGGCGGCAGGGATGGTGATTTCATCGGGCGCCGCCACCGCGAGCGCGTCGCCGAGCGAACGATACGCGTCCGCGATCAACGCGGTAACGAGATCATCGCGACTTGCAAAATAGCGATAGAGCGCGGGCGCGGTGACTTGCAGCGCGCGCGCAATCGCGCGGAGCGAGAGCGCGGGCGCGCCGACCTGGGCGATTTGTTGGCGCGCGTGATCGAGAATCTCAGCGCGCGCGGCTTGGTGGATGCGGGCGCGGCGCGGGTTAGCGGCGGGGGGGTGATTCATTTGTTGTCACCATTTAATTTAGTAAACATTGTAAATAGTATACGCCGAGCCGCGCGGTTGTCAAATAAAAAACCGCGCGAACGTGCGCGCGGCAAATTTGGAGTCGCGCGTAATGATGTGCGCGTCAATGCGTGGAGAAATCGAGAATCGGCAAACAAAAAACGCCTTGCACAAGGCGTTTTGTTTTGTGATCCGCCAGGGACTTGAACCCTGAACCCATTGATTACCTGCCACACTTGCTTTCGCAAGCCCCATTCGAGTTGTGGTCTGGACTATATCATCACCCTTCTCGCCTGCGCGAGCTTCGGGTGTCCGGCGTATAGTCTCTGAGGAGTCTCGACAAAGTGTAATCTTCTCCCAATTTGACTAGCAATCGTTGATGATTCTTGGTTGGTTCTAGTCGAATCGTGAAAGCGCCTTTGTTCTTCAGGGCTTGTTCCGCCTTGATGTAAAAGACCTGGTTTCTGTCTTCTACCACAAGTGCGAACACGTCAACATCATCTTTGCGATATGTGTAGTTGTACTTTGGGTTCAGAGTTATCTTTCTCAGACTCAGAACCCCTACACCGTTTTTTGATGTTGTGGTTTTGACTTGAATCTTGATCGGCTGGTTAGCGATCAAGGCAATCAAGTCAACGCGGCTCAAGTCACCAAACTCCGGAAAAACTGGAATCCCTGCTTCCAAGAGTTCGAGAATGACGTGCGCCTCACCGATTGTGCCCTTTTGCTTAGGATGTCGTGCGACAATACTTTTTTTGCTCACGGCATTATCCTAAGATTGTCGAGTTCCCTGCTGATTGCCCAATCCAACAGATTGTTACCATTCATGGTACCGTTGGCTTGAGGGTTTCCCAGCATACAGCCAGATTTTCACCTCTGCATTTCTGCCGAGGGCTCCTGTGCTCAAGAGTCAATTGCTCTGCCAATTGAGCTAGCGGACCTCATCGAACGGTCGCCATTCTAGCACGAGTGGCGCAGATTGGCAAATTTTTTGTAACTCCACTGTTACCGCCGCTGGGTATACTCAAGCGGCGTTTTGATTTCATTTGAAACCAGGAGGCAGAGATGCGTTTGCAAGATCGAGTCGTGCTGATCACCGGCGGCGCGGCGGGAATTGGGAAAGCGACGGCGGAGCGTTTCGCGGAAGAAGGCGCGAAGGTTGTGATTTGTGATGTGATGGAAGAAGTGGGCAAAGCGACGGCGGCAACATTGGGATCGGACGCGCGCTTTTACAAAGTGAACGTGATGGATCGCGCGGCAGTGCAAGCGTGGGTGGATGATGTGTGGAGCAAGTACGGGCGAATTGATATTCTTGTCAACAACGCCGGAATTTTACGCGACAATCAACTCGTCAAGGTGAAAGATGGCGCGCTCACCGGGCAAATGCCGGAAGCCGATTTCGATCTCGTGATCGGCGTCAACTTGAAGGGCGTGTTCAATTGCGCGCAAGCGGTCGCGCCGTATATGGCAAAGCAAGGTCGCGGTGTGATCCTCAACGCGAGTTCGATTGTCGGGCTCGATGGAAATTTTGGGCAGACGAATTACGTCGCGACAAAATCCGCGGTGATCGGAATGACCAAAGTGTGGGCGCGCGAAATGGGTCGGTACGGAATCCGCGTCAACGCGGTTGCGCCCGGCTTTTGCGCGACCGACATCATCAAGACAATGCCGGAAAAAATCATCGAAGGAATGAAAGCGCGCACGCCGCTCGGACGAATGGGACAGCCGCGCGACATCGCGAACGCGTACCTCTTCCTCGCATCGGACGAAGCGAGTTTTATTACTGGCGATGTGTTGCGCGTGGATGGCGGGATTGTGGTGGGGACGTAGTGCGTTAGGGTTTGACCGAAAATAACTTGAACAGTTCTTCAAATGCGTCAATTTGTTGGCTGAGTGCGTGAGCATTCTGCTACACGATACTCTATGTTGCCCACTCTTGCGCGTCGCATTTTCTCATTCAAACAGTCATTTTTAGTTATTTTCGGACAAGGACTTAGTGAGATAGTGCGATAGTTGGGCAGTGAACAGTGAACGGTGAACAGTTGGGCTGGGAGTTGTTCACTGCCCAAAGCCAAAGAGAATGATATTTACATCAAGGGTAAGGAATAATGTAGACGTTCTAACGAATGAACCTATTCAATTGCTCGACCAACAAATGAACTGTTGTGGATGGTTTGTCATATGCAGGATTTGGTGGAATGTACTGTTCCAATAATTTACGGGCATTGCGGATGGCGGTAATTTGATAACGTTGTATCTCTTCATAAATTAAATCGCTATTTTTCTTGTATTTGTATCCCAATAGCTCGCTCAATTTTTGAATATAATCATCACGACCTATTGCGGTATCGTAATAATTGAAATGCAATAAATACCACAGTTCAAACGCTTCGTTTGAATAGGCGACAGCAATTCCGTTTTGCTTTGCAAGAGTAATAGCTCTATTGAAATGTTCAACAGGAAAAGAATCTTTGTCAAAGACGCACCATATTTGATCATAGTTCCCTTGATTTTTTAATTCCAACGCTTTTTCGACCAATGCAACCGTGTTGAATCCATAGCCTTTCACATCAACTACTTGCTTGGGAACTCTGAAACTCTTGAAATAATTTGGTTCTGTCTTTTCTCCTTCACATACAATCAGAAACCGTTCTATTGTATTAAGTGTATCAACCTGACGTTCAGAGTATGTACGGGGGCGCTTTTTGTAGGATGATTTTCTAGTCATCAGTGTTCTCCACAAGATGACTCAAATCGCCAATAAAAGGAATGGCCCCATATTTTCCATTGATATAATCAGTATCAAAGGAAGCATCGTTTCTGATTTTGTACTCGACAAGCGAGTGCAGATGTGTGGCACCGAATTTATCTTTTTCCGCAAACCAAATCTGATCACGCCGGAAACTGTCCTTACTCAACAAATTTGTATCGTGAGTAATAAAGACCAGTTGGGCATTGTTCGGATTTGATACCTTTGAGTTAAATAGGCTGATAACGGCGTTAGTGATCAACGGGTGTAAACGTGCATCTATTTCATCAATAAATAGAAACTTCCCGTTTCTCAATGTGTCGATGAGAGGCCCAGACATGGCAACAAGTTTTTTGGTCCCTTCCGATTCGTACCCATTGAAATCAAAGGATTCAAGAGTAATGAGTTCTCCGTTGGAGTTGTACTTCTTGTGGTAAGTTTGGACTTGGACGAATTCACCTTTAGGATCCTGGGCCATTTTTTTTGTGAGTGCTTCAAGTATTCCGCGAATCTCCAGTGGAGCACCGTCGAATGATGGCGGATGACCCTTTTCAACCCGAATGTCGGCAATACCTGTATCAAGTTTTTTGATTAACTCTACCACGGTATTTCGACGTTTGGGATCCTTTAATAACTGAATAGTATATGGCATCAAAGTAATGTCATTTACGCCTGAAATGATGTTTACATTCAAGAACCATCGCAATATTTTTTTTGACAATTCACCATTGAACTGCGCGACAACCGACAAAAATAGTGCGTTGTTACGAGTCTTGTGGATAATTTCTTTGCCTTCTTTGAAGCCACTTGTTAAACTGATGTTATCCGCGTGGCGTTCGAACAGTTTAGCTTCCCTAATTGAAGGCACATGAAATAACCATTCAGCTACTACATTCTTTGCATCTACTTCAAAGCCATAACGGTATTTACGCCCGCCCATGATAAAAACAATTTCAAAATGGGACGGCTTATCTGCAGGATCGGAGCTCAGCAGAAATGGTGTAACACTGATTTTTGCAGCGACCTTCGTTTCTTTAGATGAATTCAAAACAAAAGCGCGCATAAAGTTGAGGGCGGAAGCAAGGTTACTTTTTCCGCTAGCATTAGCACCATAAATAGCACTACTCTTTAGTAATTTCAAGTCGTCGTCGACTTGGAAAAGGTTATCTTCGTCCAACTGCTTATTTTTAGAATTAATATTGGCGGCAACCATGCTAAAGACTACAATTTCCTTAAAGGATCTGTAGTTTCCAACGCTAAATTCAATTATCATTTTCACACCCTTAATTTGATTATTTGTGAATTCATCACGATTATACGCTATAAAAAATAATTTGTCAATATTTTAATTAGTAGTCATAAAATTAAATCTTTCTATTATTGGATACCGGCTGTTGGAGATAAAATGCACTCTGCCGATCTAATCACCTCCCGCGCGCGCCTCACGCCGAATCGCGAAGCGCTACTGTACACACACACCGGCGAACGATTCACGTACGCGCAGTTGAACGCGCGCGCGAATCGCGCCGCGACTTTTTTGCGCGCGCTTGGCGTCGGCAAAGGCGATCGCGTTTCGATCCTCGCGCACAACAGCGTCATTTACCTCGATCTCTTTTTCGGCGTCGCGAAAATTGGCGCGATCTTTGCGCCGCTCAATTGGCGACTCACCGCGCGCGAATTGTCGTACATCGTCAGCGATTGCGAACCGAAAGTCGTGTTGTGCGGTCCCGAATTTACAGAAACGTTGAGCGACCTGCGCGGCGAATTGCGCGACGCGAAAATCGTGAGTGTCGAAGCCGCGCAAATTGACGGCGCGCTGTGTTACGAAACCGAACTCGCGCGCGCGTCCGATGCGGAACCGGCACGCCCCGCGCTGTCCGCCGATGATCCGTACTGCCTCCTCTACACCTCTGGCACGACCGGCAAACCGAAAGGCGCGATCCTGCCGCATCGCCAAATTTTGTGGAACTGCATCAACACCTGCATCAGTTGGGGCTTGCGCGAAGACGACGTTACGCCGGTGCTAACACCGATGTTTCACGCGGGCGGATTGTTCGCATTCCTCACGCCGATTTTTTACATCGGCGGACGCGTCATTCTCGCGCGCGCGTTCGACGCGGAAGCATCGCTCCAGATGATCGTCGCGGAAAAATGCACAGTCGTCCTGGGTGTGCCGACGCTCTTTCAAATGTGGTTCAACACACCATATTTTTCGCAAGCCGATTTTTCGCGCGTCCGATTTTTTATCAACGGCGGCGCGTCGATCCCGGTGCCGTTGATGCAATCCTGGGTCGCGGCAAAGGGCGGAATTTTCCGGCAAGGGTACGGTCTCACCGAAGTCGGTCCGAATTGTTTCAGTATGACCGACGCGGAATCGGTCGCGAAACGCGGCGCGGTCGGCAAGCCGATCTTGCACAGCCAGATGCGTCTCGTCAACCCGGAAACCGGCAACGCGGTTGGCGCAAACGAACCGGGCGAATTGTTGATCTGGGGTCCGCACGTTTGCGCGGGCTATTGGAAAAATTCACAAGCGACCGCGCACGCGATCAGCGATGGTTGGTTTCACACCGGCGATATGGCGCGGCGCGATGAAGACGGATATTTTTATATCATCGGGCGATTCAAAGATATGATCAAGAGCGGCGGCGAAAACGTGTATGCCGCCGAAGTCGAAACGATCTTTCGCGATCATCCTGCGGTGCAAGACGCCGCGCTGATCGGCAAGCCCGATCCGAAATGGGACGAGGTCGGCTTGATGATCGTTTTGCTCAAACCTGGTCACACCGCGACCGAAGATGAATTACTGAAATTCTGCGATGGCAAACTCGCGCGTTTCAAAATTCCAAAGCAAGTGGTTTTCACCGACGCACTGCCGTACTCGCCGTACGGAAAAATTGAGAAGGTGAAATTGCGCGAACGGTATCTGACTTGATGCAGACGATGGATTCGACGCTTTAGCGGGTGGTTTGTCCGATCAAGCCACCGCGTAAACGCTCGACTCCAAAATCGGAGTGAGGTTCGATTGCCAAAACTATACGCGAACGGAATTGACATTCATTACGAAATCACCGGCGACGGCGATCCGATGGTGTTGATCGCCGGGCTGGGTTACAGTTCGTGGATGTGGCGCAAGATGATTCCCGGCTTGGCAAAACATTTTCGCGTGATCGCGTTCGACAATCGCGGCGTTGGCGATACGACCAAGCCCGCCGGTCCGTACACCGCGCAAATGCTCGCGGATGACACCGCCGGTCTTTTGCAACAACTCGACATTGATCGCGCGATTGTGCTGGGACATTCGATGGGCGGATTTATCGCGCAAGCGCTCGCGCTCAGTCATCCGAATTTAGTGGACAAGTTGATCTTGTCCGCGACGAATTTCGGCGGACCGCATCACATTCCGATCACACCGGAAGCGATGGCAGTGCTGACCGATGTTACCGGCGATCCGGTCGCGCGACTCACGCGCGGAATTCTCATCAGTTGCGCGCCCGGTTTCGGCGACGCGCATCCCGAAATCGTGGACGAGTGGATCGCGTTTCGTTTGCAAAATCCGCTCCAGCCCGCGCCGTATCAAGCGCAAATGGCAATCGGACTCGGCTTGCTGTCCGAAGAAAATTGCTTTGAACAAAAACTCAAAAACATCCAAGCGCCGACGCTGATTTTATTTGGCGAACACGACAAGGTTGTACCGACCGGCAATGCGGAATTGCTCGCGCAACAAATTCCAAATAGTCGAATCGCGATTTTGCCGAACGTCGGACATTTTTACCCGCTCGAAGACCCGGACGCCGCGAACGCGGCAATTATCGGATTTGTGAAAGGTTGAAATGTACATCGGCGATTATCTCGGACGGCGCGAAATTTATTCGCCGGACAAACTCGCGATCATTGACGCGGGCAAAAACCCGGAATTGCGTTTGACCTATCGCGAGTGGAACGCGCGCGTCAATCGTTTGGCGAATTGGTTGCGCGATAGCGCGCGCATCGGCAAAGGCGATCGCGTCGCGATCCTCGCGCGCGATGGGATCGAGCATCTCGATTGTTTTTACGCGTGCGCGAAACTCGGCGCGATACACACCGCGCTCAATTGGCGACTGCACTGGCGCGAACTCCTCACGATCATTCACGACACGACGCCGCAAGTCTTAATTTACTCCGACGATTTCAAATCCCAGGTCGCGGAGATTAATCGCGAATTACAAATCACCAATTACGAATTACAATTTTTGCACATCGACGGCATTCCCGGCAGTCTCCACTTTGAAACAACGTTCCAATCATCACCCGCAACACCGGTAACGTGCGAATCACTCGAAGCCGAAGATATCGCGTGTTTGCTTTTCACCGGCGGCACGACCGGTTCGCCCAAAGGCGCGATGATTTCGCATCGCATGATTTGTTGGAACGTGTTGAACACGGTCATTCACGATGTCCGCCACGATGATATTTATCTCAACGTCTTTCCGCTTTTTCACACCGGCGGATTGTTCGCGTACACATCGTCCCAGGTTGTGTTCGGCAACACGGCGATTCTCACGCGCCAATTCGATCCCGCGCAAATTCTCGATCTGATTCAGCGCGAGCGCGTAACCGTGTTCGCCGGTGTGCCGACGATGTACCAAGTAATGCTCACCGCGCCGAATTTCAAAACCGCCGATTTATCGAGTTTGCGTTTTTGCACGAGTGGCGGCGCGCCGCTCCCAGTGCCGGTCGTCGAAGAGTACACGCGCGAAAAAGGAATTCGGTTCAAACAAGGTTTCGGAATGACCGAGTATGGTCCGGGATTGTTCGCGCTCGCGCCGGAAGATGCGATTCGCAAAGCCGGGTCAATCGGTCGCCCCAACTTTTTTATTGACGTGCGCGTCGTGGACGACGACAATCGCGAACTCGGCGCGCATCAACTCGGCGAACTCGTGCTGAAAGGTCCGAGCCGGTTTTCCGGTTATTGGGGTCATCCTGAAATAGAAGTGGTGGATGACGAAGGATGGTTTCACACCGGCGATATTGTGCGTTACGATGACGAGTGGTACTTTTACGTCGTGGATCGCAAAAAAGATATGTACATTTCCGGCGGCGAGAACGTGTACCCGGTCGAAATCGAAGCCGCGCTGTACAAACATCCGGCGGTGCATATGTGCGCGGTCGTCGGCATTCCCGATCCAAAATGGGGCGAAGTCGGCACAGCGTGCGTCGTGCTAAAACCAGGAATGACCGCGACCGAAGCAGAATTGCTCGCGCACATGCAAAATCATTTGGCGAAATACAAAGTGCCGAAAAATGTCGCGTTCGTGGACACGTTGCCGTTATCGGGGATGGGGAAAATTTTGCGGAGAGAGTTGCGCGAAAAGTTTGTTAGTTGAATAGTTGGATAGTTGCATAGTTCGCGATCTTGATGTTGGATCACGGCGAAGGCGAAGCGCGGGCGACATTTTTAGTATTTGCTCCGGTAAAATAATTTTCAACTGCTGATTTTTGATTTTCGATTGCAAACACCCAGTCGAAAATCAGAAATCGAAAATCAGAAATCGAGGAAAGATGTACGGCATCGGTTATTGGCTCACCAAACATTCACAACTGCATCCGCATCGCGTCGCGCTCATCGCGCCGGAAAAAACGTACACGTACGGCGAGCTGAATCGCGAAGCAAACCAGGTCGCGCACGCGCTTGCAAACCTGGGATTGAAAGAAGGCGATCGCATCGGCGTCTTGTGCATGAACTATCCGCAATTCCTCACGCTCTTGTTCGGCGCGGGAAAATTGGGCGTCGTGAATGTGTCACTCAACTACCGGCTCAGCGCGCCGGAGATCGCGTTTCAAATGCAGGACAGTCGCGTGCGCGTGTTGTTCGTCGGATCGGAACAAGCCGCGTTGATTCCCGCTCTGCAAGCGCAAACCCAGGTCGAAAAAATTTTTGTGCTTGAAGGCGATGCGCCGACCGGATGCGACACGTACACAAATTTAGTCGCGCATCAATCGGACGCGGAACCGGGCGAACCGATTTCCTGGGACAAGGGTTTGCTCACCGTGTACACTTCAGGCACGACCGGCAAACCGAAAGGCGCGGTGCTCACGCATGCGAATCAATTTTGGAATGCGATGAACGACATCATTCCACTCCGCCTCACCGCGGACGATGTAATGCTCACGGTTTTGCCGCTCGTTCACGTCGGCGGCGTCGGCTTGTTCACTCTGCCCGCGTTACTGCTCGGCGCGAAAGTTGTGATGCCGCGCAAGTTCGATGCGGATGAAGCGTGGAAATTGATCGAGCAAGAAAAAGTTACGGTGATGATGGGCGTCCCGGCGATTTGGCAAATGTTTATCGCGTCGCCCTTGTTTGGCAAAGTGAACGCATCGTCCGTGCGAATGTTTTACAACGGCGGTGATCGTTGCCCGCTTTCGATTGTGCAAGCGTTCCACGAAAAAGGATTGCCGTTCGGCGGCGGTTATGGTCTCACCGAAACATCGCCGACCGCGTTTATGCTGGAGCCGGAAGATTTTGGCGCGGGCACAGCGAAACTGGGATTCATCGGCAAGCCGGCATTTTTCAACGAAGCGCGCTTTGTAAATTCGGACGGCAACGATGTGCCACCCGGCGAGGTCGGCGAGATTTGGTTGCGCGGCGGAAATATCTTTGACGGTTATTTGAATCGTCCCGATGCGAACGCGCAAGTGATCACCGATGGTTGGTTTCACACGGGCGACCTTGCGACGCGCGATGAAAATGGGTTGACGTTCATCGTCGGTCGCTCGAAAGAAATGTTCAAAAGCGGCGGCTTGAACGTCTATCCCGCCGAAGTCGAAGCGATGCTGACGACGCATCCCGCGATCAAAGAAGTGTGCGTGATCGGCGTACCCGATCCGAAGTGGAACGAGGTCGGACGCGCGATTGTCGCGCTCAAACCTGGCATCGCCGCATCCGCCGAAGAGATCATCGCGTTTTGCGATGGACAACTCGCGCGTTACAAAATTCCGCAACGCGTCGTTTTTGTGGACGCGCTTCCGCGCAACACGCTGGGCAAGGTGAATCGCGGGGAGTTGAAGGAAAAGTACGGTCAACAGTGAACAGTGAACAGTCAACAGTCAACAGTCGCACTATTCACTGTTCACTGCACACTTGGGATGTCAAGTGATCCAAGTCGGACAAACATTTACGCGCGCACACACACTGACCCAGGACGCGTTCAATCGTTTCGCGGCGTTGAGCGGCGACGATAATCCGATTCACGTTGATCCGGAATTTTCCGCGCGCACGCGCTTTGGCAAACCGGTCGCGCACGGAATGTATCTGTACAGTTTGATCTGCGGCGTGATCATCCAACAATTTCCCGGCGCGATCCAGGTGAGCCAGGAATTGATGTTTCCCGCGCCGTCATTTGTCGGCGAAACGATTACGCTCAACGCGCGCGTGATCGAAATTGATCGCGATCTGGTTCGCTTTGAAACGACCGTCGTCAAAGCGAACGGCGAACTGGGTTTGCAAGGCGAAGCGGTGTGGCGCATAAAATGAGCGAACTCGTTTTGCTTGAACGCGACGGCGCGATTGCGACGCTCACGTTAAATCGCACGGAGCGGCACAATAGTCTCGTCCCGGAATTTTTGCGCGCGATGCTCGACACGCTTGACGCGATCAAACAATCGGACGCGCGCGTCGCGATTGTGCAAGCGAACGGTCGCTCGTTTTCGACGGGTGGCGACGTGCGCGCGTTTTACGATCATCGCGACGATATTGTGGCGTACTCGAACGAAACCGTCGGTTTGCTCAATCGCGTGATCAGCGCGATGATCGCCCTGCCGATTCCGATTGTCGGCGCGGTGCACGGCATCGTTACCGGCGGATCGCTCGGTCTCGTGCTCGCGTGCGATGTCGTTTTGCTCGCGCCGCACGCGAGTTTCACGCCGTACTATTCGGTCGTCGGTTTCAGTCCCGACGGCGGCTGGACTGCAATGTTGCCCGCGATCATTGGTGCGCGCCGCGCGGCGAGTGTGCTACTGCGAAACGAAACGATCACGGCAGAGCAAGCGCTTGCGTGGGGCATCGCGAGCGCGATGGTGCCTGCCGAAGAAATTCGCGATCAAGCGCGCGTCGTTGCGAACGACATCGCCGCGAAAAAACCGGGAAGCATCGCGCGCACGAAACGATTGTTGTGGGGCGATGTGAGTGCGCGACTCGAATCGGAACGGCGCGAGTTTGTGCAACAAATTGTAACGCCGGAAGCGCAACAAGGGATGGCGGAATTTTTGAGGATGTAGCGCGGGCGGCTCGCCCGCACCGGCATATTGGCGGGCGATGCGGGCGAGCCGCCCGCGCCACAGAAAAACACAATGCAAAATTTCCAACTCGGACAACGCGCGACGATCACGCGCACATTTACCGCGAATGATTTGCACGAATATCGCGCGCTCGCCGGCGCGATGATGGATGACGTGATTCCCGGTCCATTGCTCGGCGGAATGTTTTCGTTTTTGCTCGGCACGGAATTGCCGGGACGCGGCACGAACTATCTCAAACAAAAACTCGCGTTCCCCGCGCCCGCGCGCGTCGGCGAATCAATTACAGCGACTGTCGAAATCACGCGATTGCGCCCGGATAAAGACCTGGTTAATTTGCGAACAACGTGTGCCAACGCGCGCGGTGAAATCGTGTGCGAAGGCGAAGCGTTGGTGCTCGTCAAGGATGTTGCGTAATAACTAATCGCGAATGGCGAAGATGGAGTCGAGCGTTTACGCGGTGGTTTGCTCGACAAGCAACCTGCTAAAGCGTCGAATCCACACTCTTGAAAAATTTTTGCGCTATGCCAAAAATTCGCGCGAACGGAATCGAAATTTATTACGAGTGGCATGGACCGGAAAACGCGGATGTGCTCGTCCTCTCGAACGGAATTTTGATCAGCACCGCGAGTTGGGCGTTTCAATTGCCCGCGCTCTCGAAACACTATCGCGTTCTGCTGTACGATTGTCGCGGGCAGTGGCAATCGGAGCATCCGCGCGAAGCGTACTCGCTGGAGCAACACGCGGACGATCTCGCCGCATTGCTCGACGCGCTCGGCGTTGAGCGCGCGCACATCGGCGGCGTGTCGTACGGCGCGGAGATCAGTTTGATTTTTGCGTACAAGTACGCATCGAAAACAAAAAGTTTGATCGCCGCCGCGTGCGTGAGCGAGATTGATGCAGTTCTGCGCGGCATCGGCGAAATGTGGCTCGATGCCGCCACGCGCGCCGACCCGGAATTATTTTTCCACGTCACGTATCCGTTCAACTTTAGCGCGCGTTGGATCGCGGACAATTCTGCTCTGCTCGAACAAGCGCGCGCGCGGTACACCAAACTCGATTTCGACGCGGTCGCGAATCTCACGCAAGCGTTTCTCAATTTGAACATTACCGCGCAATTGCATCGCATCGCCGCGCCGACGTTGTTGATCGTCGGCGAAGATGACGCGCTCAAGCCGCGACGCTACGCGGATAAAATCGCGAATGAAATTCCGTACGCTGAGTACGTGATTGTTCCACGCGCGGGACATTCGGTAATGTGGGAACAAGCACAAACATTCAACAGCATCGTCCTGGGATTCTTGTCCCAGCATTAGGCGAACCACAGATTTCACAGATTACAGATTGAAAAAATTTGTGAAATCTGTGGTTGCACTTGATAAGGAGGTGGTTGCAAGCGTCTGCCAAAATCTGAAATCTGAAGTCTGAAATCTGAATTTCCAAACCCGGAGGAGAAGAAATGAAAAAGTTTGCATTACTCGCGCTCATCGCGCTCGCGTTGATTGTCGTCGCGTGCGCGGCGCCGACGCCCGAACCAACCAAAGCGCCGCCGACCGCCGCGCCAACTCTAGTGCCGGCAACCAAAGCGCCGGAAGCGACCAAGCCCGCGGCGACAACCGCGCCCGTCGCGACCAAAGCGCCCGAACCAACCAAAGCCGTCGCGCCAACTGCCGGTAGACCGATCAAAGTCGGTTTGTTGACGGATCAAACCGGCGCGCTCGCGATTTACGGACCGATGCTCGAGAACGGTTTCGCACTCGGTTTGGATTATGCAACCGGTGGCACGAACACGGTCGCCGGTCGCCCAATCCAGGTCATCGTCAAAGACACCGCGTCCAAGCCCGATGTCGGAACCCAGGTCGCGCGTGACTTGCTCGAAAAAGAAAATGTGGATATGCTCGTCGGCGTGCCGAGCTCGGGTGTCGCGCTGGGCGTGAACGAACTCGCGAAACAGTACAAGAAAATTTACATCGCGCAACCGGCGGCGGCGACCGAAATCACGGGCAAGAATTTCAACCCGTACGTTTTCCGCACGGGACGCTCGAATGAACAAGACGCGCTCGCGAGCGGCGCGGCGTTGAACAAGTTGGGCAAGACGTTCGTGCAGATCGCGCCCGATTACGCGTTCGGGTACGGCTCGGCGACCGGTTTCTACAA
>JACRPR010000249.1 GCA_016223105.1 Chloroflexota bacterium
AGAGCGATGCGAGCGCGGGCGTGAGCGCGTTCGGCGTGAATGTTTGCGCGATCTTGGGGTGCGTTGCGCCGACCCACAAACCGTAATTCGTAACGTCCGCCCAAATCACCGGCGCGTTTGCCGGCGCATCAAAATTATTCGCATCACCGGCGATCACAATCGCGTCAAAGCGCGGCGGCGTCGCGTGATTCAAAATGTGCGCGTTGATCGCGCAATTCAACTCGTACACGCGTTGCGTCGCCGCCCGCGACACATCCAGACCCAGATCATCGCGCGTGAAAAAAAATTGCCCGGCGAGATGATGCGGCTCGACGCGCGCCGAATTTGCCGGAAAAAATATTCCGCCCTTGCCCGCGCCGACGCCGAGCAAAGCCAGGTTCGTCGCGAGGTACGGCAACACCGCGCCGTCGCCCAAGAGCAACACATTCAAATCCATCACGCGGCGTTGATACACCAAACCCAATTGGCGTTGATAGCGTTCTAGTTCCCAGTCCATTGGTGTAACTTTGGAGATTGGATGTTGGAGGTTGGAAGTTAGAAGTTCGATTGGACTCGACGCTTTAGCGGGTTGAGGGTCGGATGGAAAACCGCGTAAACGCTCGATTCCATCTTTGCGGTTTAACCGCCCTCCAACTTCCAACATCTAACTTCCAACTTCCAATTTCACTCCCGCGCCCGGCTGTGCGTGTTTTCGTTGTTCAGCGTAAACAAAATCTGCCGCAAGAATCCCAGGATCGTGCGTTCGCCCGGCGCGATGCGCCGCGCCGTCCAATCTTTTTGATACAACAATTCCGCGCTGACGCACACTTCGGGCAAGTTGAGCGGCGGGCGTGAATGCCAAATCTGTAAATGAAAAATAAACGCGTCGGATGGTTTTTGCACCCACGCGCGCGGACACACAAACGGATACCCGTCGAGTGTTACGAGCAGTGAATAGATCATCCGCACGCGTTTACCGCTCCGCATGCCGATCCTGCCCGGCATTTCCAATTCTAAACGATTGATTAATCCATTCCCATTCTCAAACGATTGAATCAAAAAAAATTGCTGGGCTTGCGCCACATCGCGCGCGACTTTACGTTTCAACGCCTCTGCCAATTCCATTTTTTGCTCGCACGATTGTTCTGTAGCATCGCCCCTTGTGGGCGTTCTTGTGATCGTTCGACGCGCGCAAGGCTACGAACTCGCCGCTTCCGCTTCGACCCCGACCCCGCATGCCCACAGCACGGCTTTGACGCGCAGAACCAATTCTTTCGCCTTGATCGGTTTCGTCAAAAATTCAACCGCGCCGACATCGAAACCGTGCATCCGATCTTTGACCTTGC
Source organism: Chloroflexota bacterium (assembly GCA_016223105.1). GTDB lineage: Bacteria > Chloroflexota > Anaerolineae > UBA4142 > UBA4142 > JACRPR01. The sequence goes on from JACRPR010000249.1 coordinate 1,326, forward strand.
CGGAAAATTCGGACGCCACGCGATATTTTTCATCCACGCCGCCCTTGGCGGTCAACATCAGCACGCCGATTTTTGCCGTCTCGGGATCGGCTTGCAATTTTTGACACACTTGATAACCGTTCAAGCCGGGCATCATAATATCGAGAATGATCAAGTCGGGTTGAAACGTGCGCGCCTTTTCCAAACCTTGATAGCCGTCGAGCGCAATGTCCACGACGTATCCTTCTTTTTTCAACACGCTCGAAATGATCGTCAACTGCGGTTGATCGTCATCCACACACAAAATCTTGAGCGCCACCTCAACCTCCGATCAGCGCTCGCGCCGATTGTTCCCAGGTCGGACTCGAATAAAACGCGACGACCCGCGCAATTTCACTTTCGAACCTGGTCACCAATTCGCCGCCGCCGGACAAATTGCGTTGCTCGCCCATCGTCTCCAAGCATTGTCCGACCGCGCATGCCTGACTGCCACCCAGGTTGCCCATCACACCTTTCAAGCGATGCGCTTTGGCTTCGACGCCGGACGCGTCTTGCTTGGTCATTGCCTCTTTGAGTTGTTGCAATTGTTCCGGCACTTCGGACAATGAACTCGCGACGGCATCGCGCAAAATGTCCACGTCATCGCCGACGACTTCGAGCGCGTCGCGCAAATTCACCGGCGATTCGGTCGCCGCCGGTTCGCGCATCATCAACGGTTCGAGCGTCTTGTTCAATTCTTCGATTCGCACCGGCTTGGTTACATACGCGTCCATCCCGGCTTCGATGCACTTGGACTGATATTCTTTCGTCGCGAACGCGGTCATCGCGACAATCGGCAAATGTCCGCCAAGCGATTTTTCTTTTTCGCGAATCGCGCGCGTCGCATCGAGACCGTCCATCTCCGGCATCGCGACATCCATCAATACCAGGTCGAACGGTTGCGCGTTCTCGTGCGCCGCTTGAAATTGTTTGACCGCTTGTACGCCGTTCGCCGCGAGCGTGATCGCGTGCCCGGCTTTCGAGAGCGATGATTTCGCGATCAGTTGATTCGTCGGGCTATCTTCCGCGACCAGGATGCGGAGCGCGCGGGGCCACGTTTTTCCGGCGACCGGCGCGATAACTGGCGCGACTTGCGCGGGCATTTGCATTTTGACGGTGAAATGAAAGACACTGCCTTCGCCCGGTTGACTTGCGACCCAGATGCGTCCGCCCAGCAACCTGACCAATTGTTTGGCAAGCGCGAGTCCAACGCCGAGTCCGCCGTACCGTCGCGTCGCGGACGAATCGGATTGCTGGAACGGTTCAAAGATCAATTCCTGGCGATCTTGCGGAATACCGATGCCGGTATCGCTCACGCGAAAATGCAATTCGACCTGGTGCGCGTTGACCGGCTCCGCGTCGACGCGGATGCTGATTTTGCCGGCATCGGTGAACTTGATCGCGTTCGCGACGAGGTTCGCCAACACCTGGCGCAAACGATTCGCGTCGCCGATCAATTGCTTGGGCACTTGCGCGCCGCGCGTCAGCGCAAGTTCGAGTCCCTTGTCGCCCGCGCGCGCGCGCATAATTTCCAATGCGCGCTCAATCGGCTCGGACAAATCGAATGGTCTTTCTTCCAAGCCGAGTTGCCCGGCTTCGAGTTCCGAAAATTCGATCACATCGTTGATCAAACTCAGCAACGCGTTCGACGCCGCGCGCGCGGTGTTGATGTACTGGTGTTGTTCCGCTGTGAGATCGGTCGCGATTACGAGTTCGGTCATTCCGATAATTTCGTGCAGAGGCGTGCGAAGTTCGTGGCTCATATTCGCGAGAAAATCGCTCCGCGCTTGTTGCGCGTTTTGAATTTCGCGGCGCGCGCGCGTCAACGCGTCCTGGTTTTCCGGCGACGCGACGCCACGCGTTGCAAACGTTTGTACTTTGGTAACGAGTAACGCCGGATCGTACGGTTTAGCGAGCAAACACTCCAGCCCAGGTCCTGAAGGCAGGTCGGTCGCCTCGCCGTTGCTAACGAGCAGAATGACCGGGATGTGGCTCGTCTGCGGATCAATTTTCAATTTGCCGCACGCTTCAAAGCCGCTCATTTGCGGCATCAGCGCATCGAGCAAAATCACATCCGGTTTTTCGGCGACCGCTTTGGTCAAACCGTCTTTGCCGTCCGCCGCCAACAAAACCTGGTAGCCCGCGCGTTCCAAAATCAAACGCGCGCGCATTGCTTCGGTGCGACTATCTTCGACCACCAAAATTCGCGTTGACATCGGGACCTCCAGAAAACGTAACTGATTTTTTTTGCGCGGATGTAGCATAGCCCCTTGTGAGCGTTGACTTGTGAGCGTTGACTTGTGAGCGTTGCCGCATCAAAACGCGCACGAGGCGCTATGCTACTAATTGTTCGGTTGCGGAAATTTGATTTGCGACACCGCCATTACTTTGGCGATCAATTCCGAACACACACGATCGAAACTCGCATCCGACAAACTACTGGGTTTCTGCACAATCTCCAACGCGCCGGCGAGCAAGACATCGAGACCTTCACGGATCATTTCTTTTTGGTTGAGACTCGTAACGACGACGATCGGCGTCGGCGTCTGGATCATAATCGTTTTCGTCGCGTCGAATCCGTTCATGCGCGGCATATTAATATCCATCGTGATCACATCGGGCTTGAGTTGCGCCGCCATTTCCACGCCTTGCATTCCGTCACCGGCTTCGCCAACAATTTGAATCTCCGGCGCGCTTTTTAAAATCGCGCAAACGGCTTCGCGCGCAGTCGGCGAATCATCCACGACTAGGACTCGGATCATTTTTCATCTCCTACGCAACAACCCATTCGCGAATCTTTTGCGCGATTTGGTCGAGCGGCACAATGTGCTGGATCGCGCCGAGCGCAATCGCTTCTTTGGGCATTCCAAACACAACGCACGATGCTTGATCTTGCGCGAGTGTGATCGCGCCGGTTTGACGCAACACTTTCATTCCGCGCGCGCCATCCGATCCCATCCCGGTCAAAATTACCGCGAGCGCGTTTGCGCCGAACGCTTGTGCGACCGATTGAAACAATATCGTAACCGATGGGCGATGTCCCTCCAGCGACGGCGCGTCGCTCAAGTTAATCCGATTAAAGCGATCCACCAACAGATGTCGATCATCTGGCGCGAGATAAACTTTGCCGGGTTCAAAGCGATCACCGGGTTTAGCCACTTGAACTTGAAGCGGACATGCGTCGTTCAACCAGGATGCCAGCCCTTCGACAAATCCAAACGAGATATGTTGCACGATCACGATCGGAATCGCGAATTGTTTTGGCATCGCGCTCAAGACTTTGTGGAGCGCCGCCGGTCCGCCGGTAGATGAGCCAATCGCGATGATCTGCGTTTTTTGTGGCGCGCGGTTCGGGACAATCGGCTCGCTCACATTCATTCGCGCCGCGAGGTTCGCGCCCAACGTGCGCGCGCGATGAATCACTTTGACCGAACTCATCGCCTTGATCTGGCGAATCAATTTCAACGCGAACGGTTTATAGTCCGGGCTAGCCACGCCTTCGGGTCTTTGTAAAATTGAAACCGCGCCGAGTTGCGTCGCTTGTTTCGACAAACCCATTTCGCGATCCAGGTCAACGCCGGTCACAACGACAATCGGCACCGGCGTATCCGCCATAATTTCGCGGATCGCGTCCAAGCCGTCCATCTTGGGCATTCGCAAATCCATCGTGATCACATCGGGACGCAAGCGCGCGGTCAGAGCAATCGCTTCCGCGCCGTTCGCGGCTTCGGCGATCACCTTGAGTTCCGGATCACTTTCTAAAATAAACTTGGTGCTTTGCCGCAGAACGGCGGAATCGTCTACCACCAAGATTTTAATCACGCGTTTTCCTCGTTTGGAAATTGGAGGTTGGAGGTTGGAGGTTCGATCCTTCCAACTTCCAACTTCCAATTTCCACCTTCTATCCTCTAAATTATCTGCGCGACCGTTTCGAGCACATTGCTCTGATCGACATTGCTCTTGACCAAGTATGCATCCGCGCCGACTTCCAAACCGCGCGCGCGATCCGCTTGCGAATCGAGCGAGGTTACGAGCACGACCGGAATTTTTTTCAAATGCGGATCTTTTTTCAACGACGCGGTCAATTGCAAACCGTCCATCCGCGGCATCAACACGTCGGACACGACGAGATCGTACCCGCCGTTTGCGCGGAGCAAACTCATCGCTTCGACTCCATCGGTCGCCACGGTTACTTTGTAGCCGGCGGTTTCGAGAATGTTTTTTTCCAGTGTGCGCGTGCTCAACGAATCGTCTACCACGAGCACGCACGACTGTTTCGCTTTTTTCGATTGGGGGGCGTTTGCGCCGTTGCCACGCTCCGCGTGCGGCGTTGCCGCGATTCGCGATGGCGCGCCGCGAATAGATTTGACCAAATCCATCGGGTTCAACGTCATAATCACTTTGCCCGATCCCAGGATCGTCGCGCCGGCGACATTCCGCACGCGCGCGAGTTGCTTGCCTAAACTTTTGACTACGCTTACCTGTTGTCCGACCACCGCATCCACGAGGAACGCGATTCGTTTGCGCGCTGAACCCAGGATCACAATCGGCCTTTTGCCGTCCGCGTCCGCTTGTTGCGCGGCGCGGTCGTTTTGAATTTCGAGAACCTGCGCGAGCGGCACGAGCGAAACCGGTTCATCGTCCACCACAATCGCGCGGCGTCCCGACACCATCGCGATATCTTTCGCGCGGATCCGAATGATCCGCTCGACCGCCGAGATCGGAATGCCAAACATTTGACCGGCGACTTGCACGAGCAATTCCTGGGTCGTCGCGAGCGTAAGCGGCAAGGTCAGCGTAATCGTCGTGCCAAAGCCCAATTTAGAATTGACCTCGACTTGCCCTTGCATCGCTTCGACGTTTTTCCGCACGACATCCATTCCCACGCCGCGCCCGGAGGTGTTGGTGATCATTTGGCTCGTGGATAAACCGGGCGCAAAGATCAGCGCGAGCGCTTCGTCCTCGCTCATCGCCGCGGCTTGCTCGACGGTGAGGATGCCGTTCTTGAGCGCGGCTTGTTTTACTTGAGCGCGATCAATTCCGCCGCCGTCGTCCGCGACCTCGATGACAATGTTGTTGCCTTTTTGAAACGCGCGCAACGTGATCGTGCCTTGCGCCGGTTTGCCGGCTTGCACGCGCGTTTCCGGTTTTTCGATCCCGTGATCCGTCGAATTGCGAATCAAGTGCATCAACGGGTCTTTGATCTCTTCGAGGACTTTGCGATCCAGTTCGGTTTCCGCGCCTTCCATTTTCACTTCGATCGCTTTGCCGCGTTCGCGCGCGAGATCGCGCACCATTCGCGGAAACGCGTCAAAGACGGTCGAGACCGGGAGCATCCGTACTTTCATCACGCCTTCGCCGAGATCGTTCGTTACGCGCGCGAGATGCAGAGCATCGCCGGAAAAACCGCGTTCGAGATTGCCGATTTGCGCGGTGAGCGCGCGCAATTTTTCTTGATGCAAATCCATCACGCGCATCAACGGCTTGAGTTGTTCGTTGCCCTCGCGCAGTAAATTGTTGTTCGCGGCGCGCGCCTTGAGCCACTCGCGATTGAGTTCTTCAATCGTGTGACCAATTTCTTCCAATTCATGGAGTCGCTGATCAATCTTTAATCCGGCGACGAGCAATTCGCCCGCGCGCGCCATCAACGTATCGAGTTTGTCGGTCGCGACGCGAATCGTATCTTCGCCGAGCGTGGAACCGAAACTGCCGGCTTTGCGGCGTTCGCCGGCTTGCGGTGGTTTGCCCGTGTCCGTCAACGCGCGCATATCGCCGGACGATTCCGCTTCGGGCGCGGGCGGCGGCGCGGCATCCTGGGGTGCGCCGACGACCGACGCGGGCGGCGGCGCGACCACATTCGCATCTGCCGGATTATTTTCCGCGACCGTCTCGCCGCGTTCCGCGGCGTCGAGCCGCGTGTGCAACGCGTCGAGATCGAGTCCGTGATCTTTGCCCGCCAGCGCGGTTTCCACAATCACGCTCACCGCATCAATCCCGGCGTACAACACATCGCACAAATCGCGCGTCAAATTCAGCGCGCCTTTGCGCGCCACGCCAAAAACATTCTCCAATTTGTGCGCGGTCTTTTCGACCGCGTGAAAATCCGCCGCGCCCGCCGCGCCCTTGAGCGAGTGCGCTTCGCGAAAAATTTCTTCGAGCAATTGCTTGCGCTCGTCGCCTTCGGGATTTTGTTCCAGCGCGAGCAGAACGCGATTCATCGCTTGAATATGTTCGGCGGCTTCGATCTTGAACGTCGCCCGTAATTGTTGCATGATGTCATCGTCGAGCGTAAACATACTGCCCCCATCCAATACCTGCTCAAACTTCCGAAATCTTCGAGATTTCGGAAGTTTGAAAACGATATTGCGCGACTACGCGTTTTAATTTCGCCGCGAGCGTGTTCATATTTTGCGCGACTTGCTCCGCTTGACGCGCGCCTTCGGCGGTTTGTTGCGACGCTTGATTGATCTGGCTCATCCCGATCACGATTTGATCCAAGCCCAGCGTTTGTTGATTGACCCCGGCGACAATTTGATGCGCGGTCGCGGACGAGGTTTCGACGACGCGCGCGAGTTCTTGGATCGTGTCCGCGGTGCGTTGAACCTGCGCGCTCCCGGTTTGCGCGACCCGCGTGCCTTGCTCGGTCGCCAACACGGCTTGATTCGTCGCGCGTTGAATGTCGCCCAAAATGTTTTTCACTTGCGCGGCGGCTTGGCGCGATTGCTCCGCGAGCCGGCGCACTTCGTCCGCGACGACACGAAAACCTCTGCCGGCTTCACCGGCTTGCGCGGCTTCAATCGCCGCGTTCAACGCGAGAATGTTCGATTGTCCGGCGATGTCGGACACCGTGTCAATGATCGCGCCGATCTGTTGCGTCTGTTCCGACAACGCGAGAATGTTTTCCGCAATCGCTTCGACCTTGCCGCGAATGTCGCTCATTCCGTCAATTGTTTCTTGCACCGCCGTCATCCCTTTTTCGGCGGCGGTGATCGCTTGCTCGGATGCGTGCGCGACGCCTTGCGCGCCTTGTGCGACTTGGTCCGCCGTCACTTTGATTTGTTTGACCGTGCTGGTAATTTGATTCACCGCGCTCGCTTGTTCGCGCGTCGAAGATGCCATTTGCGACGCGGACGCGAGAAGTTGCACGGTTGCCGTGCCGATGCTTGCCGCGCTCTGTTGCGATTGAATCGCCATACCTTTCAAACCGTTGACCATCGTTTCGATGCCGTCGCGCAGAATCGCGAAATCGCCCTGGTACTGTCCGTTCAGTTTGATCGTGAGATCGCCGCGCGCGACCTGGGCTAATGCTCCGCTCGCGTCTTGCATCGGCGACAACGCGGCATCCAGCACGGAATTCATTCCGTCGAGCACGCGCCCGTTCGCGCCGGCGTACTTGCGCGTGTCCGCGCGCACATTGAGCCGACCTTCGCTCACCGCTTGGATCACCATTTGCACATCGGCATTGCGCGTGTGCAACATATCCACCACCGCGTTCACGCCGGTTTTGATTTTGCCGAAATCACCGTTGAATTGTCCGTTCGTAATTTTGGATGCGAGCGTGCCTTGCGCCAATTGATCGAGCGCGGTCGCCGCGACATTCAACGGACCGATCACGGTTTCGAGTGTCGCGTTCACGCCGGTAATGACCTCCGCAAACGCGCCTTTGAATTTTGCCGGATTGCCGCGCGTCGCGAGTTTGCCTTCGACCGCGGCTTGGGTGAGCAAATTGATTTCGCCGACCAGGTCGCGAATCGAAGTGATGATGCGCTCTTCGGCAATCGCGATTTCATCTTCCTTGTCGAAATAGTTGACCTGGATATTCAAATCGCCATCGGCGATGCGCGCGAGATTGCCGTTCAACAATCCTTGCAAATCGTCCGCGAACCGATCCATCGTGTCCGCCATCACACCGATTTCATCTTGACGCTTCAAGCGCAAGCGCATCTTGAGCCGACCTTTGCCCATTGCTTGAATCATCGCGACCGTCTTCGCGACCGCGTCGGTAATGCTTTGCGTCAACACCCAGCCATAGCCGAGCGCGAGAAGCACGCCGAGCGCGCCGCCAATCAGCGCGACCGTGCCGGCGAATTTGAACACCTCATCGCCGCGCGTCTTGGCATCCGCCGCGTGGCGCATCATCGTTTCGCTGAGTTGCGTTACAAGTTGGTTGAGCGTTCGATGCGCGTTCACCGCATCGCCGACATCCATACTGTTGATCGCCGCGCCTTCTTTGCCGGCGCGCGTCGCCTCGATCACGCCTTGCACTGCCGCGCGATATTTCGTCCACGCGTTCGTAAATTCAACCAACCGCGCGCGCTCGTTATCATCGAGCGGCATTTGTTTGAGCGCGGCGATCTCTTGCTCGACCCGTGCGATTTCGGATTGGATCGCCTGCTCTGTAACCTGGCGTTGCAGTGAATTGAGAATGTACTTGTACGCGTCGCCGCGAATGTGATAGACGGCGGATTCAACACGTTCGAGGCGGCGCACCGCTTGCAATTCTTTTTCATACAGCGCGGTCATCTGTTCGTTGATCGCGAACATTCCCGAAAAACCAACGAACGTGCCGACGATGACAATCGCGGTTAGCCACACCGCGTTGCCAATCAATTTAATGCGAAGCGGTAAATTATTGATGAGTTGAAACATTTGTAACTTCCAGTGCAATGCCACTGTCATTCTGAAAAGATCACGCCGCGTGTGGCGTGATATTCTCAGGGTGACATTGTTCGGCGCGCCGTTCTCAAACGTTACATTCGATACTGCGCGACGACTTGCTTTAATTGTTCTGCTAACGCGTTCATATCTTGCGCCGCGTGTTGCGATTGCGTCGCGCCGGCGGCGCTCTGTTGCGCGGCTTGATTGATGTCGTTCATTCCAATCGCGATTTGATCCAGCCCAATCGTTTGTTGCTCGACGCCGGCGACGATCTGTTGCGCGGCTTGCGCGGATTCTTCAACGACCTGCGCGAGCAGGTTGATCGCCTGCGCGGTCTTGTTCACTTGCTCGATACCAACCTGCACGCCTTTCGTGCCTTGCTCGGTCGCCATCACGGCTTGATTCGTCGCGCGTTGAATGTCGCCCAAAATGTTTTTTACTTGCGCGGCGGCTTGGCGCGATTGCTCCGCCAAACTTCGCACTTCGTCCGCGACGACGCGAAAACCCTTGCCGGCTTCGCCCGCTTGCGCGGCTTCAATCGCCGCGTTCAACGCGAGAATGTTCGATTGCCCGGCAATATCCGTTACCGTGTCAATGATCGCGCCGATCTGTTGCGTCTGTTCCGACAACGCGAGAATGTTTTCCGCAATCGCTTCGACCTTGCCACGAATGTCGTCCATCCCACGCAGAGATTCGTTCGCGGTTGCCGCGCCGTGCTGAGCTTCTTGCGCGGCTTGCGTCGCGCGCTCGGCGACCGTTTGCGCGCGTTGCGCGACTTGGTCCGCCGATGCTTTGATTTCTTTCACCGTCGCAGTCACTTGATTGACCGCGCTCGCTTGTTCGCGCGTCGTCGAAGCCATTTGCGTCGAACTTGCGAGAATCTCCGCCGTCGCGCTCGTCATCGAAACCGCCGACGCTTGCGATTGCCCCGCCATTCCCTTCAAGCCCTTGACCATCGTTTCGAGACTGTCGCGTAACGTCGCGTAATCGCCTTTGAAATTTCCATTCATTCGCACGGTCAAATCGCCGTGCGCCACCTGTTCCAGGATTTGACTGGATTCTTTCAATGGCGTTACGACGCCATCGAGGATGTCATTCTGCCCAACGAGAATTTTGTGATAGACTCCTTGGGCGCGCGCTGGATTCGCTCTCTGACTCAGATTGCCTTCGCGGGTCGCATGAATGACCACGCGCATCTCCTCGACCAACCCATTGATTTCCTCGATACATTGATTCAGATTGTTCTTGATCCCGTTGAAATCGCCCGCGTATTCGTCCGTGATTTTCGCCGGGATGTCGCCCTTGCTGATCCGATCCACGTACTCGGCGGCGACATTGAGCGGAGTAATCACCGCGTCGAGCGTGTCGTTCACGCCTTGCACAATTTCGCGATAGCCGCCTTGAAATTTATGCGCGTCGCCGCGCGTGGCGAGTTTGCCCTCCACCGCCGCGCGCGTCAGCATTTTCGATTCGGCGACGAGTCCGCGCAGAGATTCGGTTGTCGCTTTGAGCGCGGGCGCGATTTCATCCTGGTTATCTTTCGCGATCACTTCGGTCGAGAGATCGCCCGCCGCGATTTTTTTCATCGTCGCGACGACGCTGTTTTGTAAATCGTCCGCGAATTGATCCATCGTCCGCGCCATCACGCCAATTTCATCGCGACTGGTCATCGCGAGCCGCATGCCCAAATGTCCCTTGCTCAATTCCTGGATCATCGTTACCGTGCGCGCGACCGGGCGCGTGATACTGCGCGCGACGAAAAATAGCAAGCCCAGGGAAAGCGCGAGACTCGCCAACGCACTGCCGATAGAAATCAAGCGGCTCTGCTCCAAGCGCGTGATGCGATTTTGCAACAAGCCATCCAACAACCCGGTCGCGGTTTCGTTGACGCTGAAATTCGCGTCAATCGCGTTCGTCGCTTTCGCCATATAATCGCTCGCGCTGAGCGTGATCGCGGCGGCGTTGATGACCTGGTTATCCAACACCGAGAAAAATTCGGTCGCCGCGGCGTTGTACGCGCGCGTCTTGGTCGCCAGCGTGGTTGCGAGTTGCGCGTTCGCTTCGAGCGCGTACTGCAAATTCGTATCCACGCGCGTTTGCGCGCCGTTCGCGCGCCCCATCAATACTTGGAGATGCACCTTCTCTTCCCCGCTTATTTTCTTGCGGGCGACGATGCCCGATCCAAAACCGCGCGCCTGCCCGGTGATTTCCGACAGATCGGGTAATTCGAACACGACGGCGGTCATCATATAATAACTGTCTAGGTCTGGATCCAACACCAGTCGCGACGCGTTCGCGGCATGATGCATCAACGGCAAAATGTCGTCGTTGATTAGCGCGGTGTGCCGGTCGAAACTGTCCAACCATTTGAGATTCAGCGCCTGGCTTTGCAAGGTTTGCCATTTTTGCTTCAGCACGCGCACGCGTTCGCTCGTCTTGAATTCCGCGCCGTACTTTTTCTCGACCACCTCGAGCGCGCCCAGGTCGTTTTGAATGTCCGCTTGCAACGCGAGCAATTTATCGCGGAACGTCGTTTCGCCTTCGAGATACGCCGAAGCCGTGCCGCGATGTTTTTGCATATTCTGCAACAGCGTGCGAACCGGGACGATGTACGCAATTCCTTTACGTTCCTGTTCCGTAAATGCAATGACCTGGTTTTCCCCGGCGACGAACAGATACAACAAGATAAAAATCGGCAGAGCGAATGCCGCCGCGATCAACATCAGTTTCTGCCCTATTTTGAAATGCGTAACCATTTTGTCCCTTCGTGTCAAACTTGCGAAATCTTGGAGCTTTCGTAAGTTTGTGAGCCAGCCAATTCATTCCGCGCGCGCGTTGCCGATGCGCGAGGTTCGCCGATTCGATTGGCGCGGCGAATGTTTTCGAGCGATTCGTTCAGCACAATGTTCGCGCCCACCGTGATCGAATCGCCGTGCCCGAAATAAATCGCGCGCACATCTTTGCGACACAAGCGTTCCAACGCGTGCACGAAACGCGCGTCGTACGGCGCGTCCGTCGCGCGAATAATCACCGGCGTATCGCCGACGAACAACACGCCGTCGGTCTGGCAGTACAAACAAATCGAATCGGCGCTGTGTCCCGGCGTATGAATCACTTCAAACGCGCGGTCGCCGCATTTGAAATGCTGTCCGTCTTCCAAAATAAAATCGGGTTCGATAAAACGCGATTGCGCGTACACGACCGGATCGAAAACGTAGCGAATGCGTGGCAACACGCCGGTGTGATCAACATGATGATGCGTCAAAATCACTTGCTCGACCGTTTTCGTGCCGACGCCGGTCGGTGCGGCAAGAATGCGTTCGACAATGGAAGGATCATTGCCCACGTCCACGAGCGTATTGATGTCCTCCATTCCATTCCAATCGCCCAAAATTAAAAAGCAATTGCTGGAATAGCTCATCCGTTTCGGATCGGTCAAGTTCAAAATTCGCATACTGTAGTTATATGGTTGGTTAGTTGGTTAGTTGCATAGTTGGATAGTTGCATAATTGGATAGTTGAATCGGTGACGATCTAACGAACCAACCAACCAACTATGCAACTATCCAACTATGCAATTATCCGACTTTGCGAAACAGTTGCGCCGCGCCGGTAACCTGGCGAAAAAGATGTTCCGTGCCGGGCGGAAGTTTTTGCGTGGTCTCGGTTACGAAATAGCCGCCTTCGATCAACGCGCGATGAAACATTTTGACAACCTCGACGCGTTGTTCCGGCGCGAAATCCAACAGCACATTTTTGCACACGATTAAACCGAAATCTTCGCGCACCGGTTGAAGCGAAAGCAGATCGTGGAGTTGAAACAAAACCGCGTGCCGAATCTCTTCGACAAGTTGATACCGCCCCGGCGAATGGGCGATAAAATAGCGCTCAAAAATTTCGCGCGGGATGCGCCCCAATTCCGTTTCCGAGTACACGCCATTCGCGCTGAGCTTGCCGAAATCACTCGCGTCAATATCAGTCGCGTGAATCTTGACGTTGCGAAATAAAAACTGGCTCATGTTCTCGCGCAAGATCATCGCGAGCGAATACGGTTCGGGACCGAACGCGCACCCGGCGTCCCAGACGCGAATGGATTGGCGACGCGTCAGTTCCGGCGCCGCGTACTGGGCAACCATTTCGAACGTTTGCGTGTCGCGAAAAAAAAAAGGTGAACGCCATTCTTGTTCGACCGTATGGCAAATTTCCAATTTGCCCTGGCGCAAGTTGGGAACTTGCGGTGCGTTCGACAAATTGGAAATTTGTCCTACACTTCTTCGTGAACGATGATGCGCTCGTCGCGCAAGAGCGCTTCAAAATTCAGAATGATCAACATATCTTTGGTAACGCCCTGAATAAATTCATCCTTCGCCGCGCCTTGCGTCGCCAACGGCGGTTTCACTGCGCTGAGCAGAACGCTCGTCGCGCCCGTAACATCATCCGCGAGAATTCCAATTTCCAAACCGACCGCGTTGACGCGAATGACTTTGGTCGCGTCGGTTACCGCGCGGTTTTCGACGCCGAAGAAACTGCGGATGTCAATCACCGAGTAGATCGAACCGCGGATATTGATCACGCCGACAATGAAATCGGGTGTGCATGGCACCGGCGTTACCGCGCGCATCGGTTGCACTTCGCGCACGTAATCGGTCGGGATGCCGTACTTTTCGTTGGCGAGTTGAAACACGACCAACTGCACGCGCTCCGATTCGCCGGTTGGCGTTGCGGTCGCGCGCGTCAACTGCTTGGCGCGTTCCGCCAAAATCGTTTTCATTTTTTCGGACGGCATTTGCTTTTCGCCGGTCGTCTGGGCTTGCGCGTCGGCGAGCCGTTGCCGCACCTGTGCCCAATCCAATTTGGTTTTTTGCGTCGAGCCGTTTTTCGCTTTCAGGATTTGAGTTGGATTCACCATCGTGATCCTCTTTTGGGTGGTGGCTCAATTGCAAATGAATTCATCGGGATTCGACGCTTGTGAATTTTGAAATTCAAAATCGGTAATGATTTTTCGCGATTGCCGGATTCGACGCTTTAGCGGGTTGTTAGTCCGATCGAGCAACCGCGTAAACGCTCGATTCCAGACGATTACCGAATTTGAAAATCAAAACTCATTAGCGGGTTGTTCGTCCAAGCAGTCACCACGTAAACGCTCGACTCCATCATTCACAATTCAACCACAATCCTAATTATCCAATTCCAATTCGCCGTCCACCAATTCCGCCAAGCGTCCAACGATCAAGCCGTCGCCTTCCGGCACGATTGCGCCGGGCGCGATGCCGCGTAGTAAACGTTGCACCGTTTGCAATTCGCGCCGCGCCAATTCTTTTTCGTTTTGATGCCGATAAATTTGCGCGAGGTTGTAATGCGCGAGGATAAATTCGCGATCGAGGTACATCGTTTTTTTTAACGCTTCGACCGCGGCATCCAACAAACCATGCTGTTCGTAAATCAACGACAGGGTATAGTACGGTTCGGGATGCAATTTATCCAGGCGAATCGCGCGTTCGCACCAATGTTGCGCTTCTTCGAGATTGCCCCGATTCGCATAAATTTTGCCGAGCATAAAATACGCCGGAGCAAAATTCGCGCTTTGATCAATTTTTTCGTGCAACTTGGCGAGCGCTTGATCGGCTTGCCCGGCTTGGATCAATTCGAGCGCGCGTTGATACGGATCGGGCGGCGCGAGTTTCACCCGCGCGGGCTTGGGCGGCGCGGGCGCAACCGGTTTGAACGCGGCGCTGGACGCCGGCACAAAAGTTAAAGCGGACTTGGCTTGGGTTGCGCCGCCCGGTTTTTGATAGATCACCGTGCCCGGAAAATTGCGCGCTTGAAAATCGCCATAGTAAAGCATATTCGGCTCGGACGGTCCCGGAATCAACCAGCCATTATTTACAAGGCACGCCTGAAATTTTGCGATCACCGCGCGCGTAACCGCTTCGCTAAAATAAATCGTTACGTTCCGACACACGATCAGATCCATCGCGTTCGTATTGTTGGTGAGCGATGGAAACAAATCGCCGACCAGGTTCAAGCAATCGAACGCGACCATTTTTTTAATCGCATCGGAAATGACATACTGATTATCGCTCTGCCGGAAATAGGTGGCTTGCACGCGTTTCTCAACCCCGCGGAACGACCACGCGCTGTACTTGCCTTCGCGCGCTTTTTTCAACGCGTCGCGATTGATGTCCGTCGCCAGAATCGAAATGTTCCAACTCTCGATATTCGGAATCGTTTCGCGCAATAAGATCGCCAGCGAGTACGGCTCTTCGCCGGTCGCGCATCCCGCGCTCCAAATGCGGATGCGCCGGTTGCCGTGTTCGCGCTCGGCGATAATGCCCGGCAATATGTGTTTGACCAGCGCGTCAAAGTGATTGGTATTGCGAAAAAAATACGTCTCGCCGACCGTCAGCGCGCCGATCAATTGATCCCAGACCGCGCTCGTGCTGGCACACAGTGCCAAGCGCGCGTAGAGTTGATCCAGGTTTTGCGAATGAGTCAGCTCGAGCATTTGGAGCAAGCCACGACTCAACATCGCGCGCTTGTCTTCGGTAAAATCCAAACCGGTGCGATCAAGCACGAACGCGCGAAAGCGGAGATAATCCGCGTCCGCCAACGCATCGTCCGGCTGACCGGCAATCGGACGCGTTTCGGCGCGATGCAAACCATCGGACTGCGCGTGATAGAGGAACTGGGCCGTGCCCGCGTCATTCAGTTTGGTGTTTTGCGTGTCGTCCATTTTTCAAGCGCTCATTTCCAACTAGTGCGTGCCGGCGTCATCCGCTTCACTGGTCGCCAACACCTGGGCGGGATCGAGGATCAGGATCAAGCGATCGCCCAGTTTACCCACAGCCGATAAAAATTCCATCGCCGCGCCCACCGCTTGCACGCTTTCGATATTGGTCGTCGGCATCGTCAACACTTCCGAAACCACATCTACCGTGAGCGCGACCATATGCCCATCGCTCTGCGCGATTAAGAGTTGCGTATTCAAATCGTACGGCTTGGCGGGCAAGCCGCACCGCTGGCGCATATCCACGACCGGGATCACTTTGCCGCGCAAGTTGATCATTCCCGCGACGGCTTTGGACGCTTTGGGCGCGCGCGTGACCGCGACCATTCGCACAACCTGGACGACGTTTCCAATATCCAGCGCGTACTCTTGCTCATCCAATTTAAAGGTGAGCAATTGAACGTGTCCGTTTTTTTTCAGATTCGATTTAACGTCGGTTCGCGATTCGATTGACATCTTGACCGCTCAAGTCGGGTAATTCTGGTTGAATAAATTATTATGCGCGCTTGATCGAAATCAAACAACCCGCATCGCCGCGGTGCATACACGTTGTTTCCGCTACGGTGATAGATTGATCATAATGTTTGGCGACGCCGCGCGCGATTCCTTTTGCAACGCCGCACATTTTGCGCGACGAGTTATAGTGAAGCACCACTTCGCCCGGCGACACGCGCACGCATTTGAGCGCGGGGGGCAATGCGCCGGGATTGCGATGTCGCACGACGGTGTGAATGGTTGCTTCCGTGTGCATAATGAAATTGAGCGCGTCCCATTCCGGTTTGATCAACGCTTGATACATTTGGATCAGATCGGGCAGGATAAACCCGCCGAAATCTTCCAGGATCGCATTGACCGGCACGCCGGTCATTTTGGAAGCGGTCGTGACCAATGCCACCACTTCGGCATCGGGATATGTCTGAATCGGCATATACATTTTTGACCCCAACCCAGATTCTTTGAGCAACGCACCCCAGACCGCCGGACTGTGTTTGGTCTCGACGTACTTTTTTAGTTCGCTGAAAATGATCCCGTGCATAGTTGCCTCCTGTTGGGTAACGCGTTTTTAAACGTGGCGCGGCTTTTCAAGCCGCCGGATGCGGGCACGCCTAGCGAAGCCCGCGCCACAAATTTCAAAATGCGCGCTAACTATGCGCGTTGCCATTCTGCGATTGTGCGAGCCACGCAATTCCAATCGCGCCGGGACCGGTATGTGTGCCAATGACCGGTCCGGTTTCGCCAATGATGATCTGCTTGTCCGGGTATAACGCGCCGAGCATACGCGCGAGTTCTTGCGCGTCCGCATCCGCTTGCGCGTGCATCACTGCCAGTTCTTGCACGGGACCCGATGCTTGCAAAATTTCGACCAACCGTTCCAAGCCCCGTCTGCGCGTCCGCACATTGCCAATCGGCACGACTTCGCCGTCTTGAATCGAAAGCAACGGCTTGACATTCAAGAACGTGCCAATCAATGCCGCGCCTTTGCCCAGTCGTCCGCCGCGTTGGGCAAACCGCAACGTGTCGAGCATCGCGATAATGTGTGCGCGCGGCATCGCGTCCTGCACCATTTTTTTGATCGTGGCAAGCGACGCGCCGGTTTTTGCCGCGCGCGCCGCGAGGACTGCCATCCAACCCATCGCCATCGAGACCTGGCGCGAATCCACGATTTCAATTTGCGCGCCAGCGAGATTTTGCGCGCCGAGATGCGCGCTGTTCAACGTGCCGCTTAATTTGCCGGTAACATGAATCGAGAGGATTTGATTGTTGCGAGTAGCAATCGCGCGAAACACTTGTTCGAGCATTGCCGCGGAGGGTTGCGAGGTAAACGGGAGGATCGGACTCGTGTCCAATTGCCGATAAAATTCCGGCAATGATAAATCCGTGCGATCGCGAAACTCGCGATCGCCAAAGTGAACCAGACACGGCACTTGGGTAATGTCAAGTTCAGCGGCGAGGGCGGCTGGAATATCCGCCATTGTGTCGGTTACAATTTTGACGCTCATTGTAAAAAAATCTCTGGAGCAATTCGCGCACCCAGGTTGTCATGCTGAGCAAAGCGAAGAATCTACTAACGCGTAAACACCAGCGAAGCCGTAATTCCATTCGGCGTGGAAATTTTCGCGAGGTTGAGCGTGCTTGCGCCAACATTCGGCGCAACGTTGACCGTGATATAGATTTCCTCGCCGGGATTGAACACGCCGGGTTCAAACACTTCGGCAGTTACCGGTGAAACGACCTGGTAAATTTGCGCCGACCAGCGATTCGCACCCATCCCATACGGATACCATTTGATCTGATTCGTCGCGCCGTCCGAGTACTGCAAAATCACATCCCACTTTTCATAGTCCGCGAGTTTTTGCGTCCCGGCATTTTTCACGGTAAAGAAAACCTGGTCGCCCGCGCCCGAGGTCGTCGCGCTCACCGGTGCGAGGTTCGTGCGCGCGCGTTCACCGGCGCGCTCTTGCATCACGCGCGCCGCGTCGGCGAGCGTCGCCTGCGCGGTCAGCGCATTGAACGCGAGTCCGACGACGACGAGAATCAACAACCCAATCACAATCAAGCCGGTAATTGCAGTTTCCATTTTTTTCGTAATGTCATTTCGAGCGAAGCGAGAAATCTTTCTCGCGTACGGAGATTTCTCGCTTCGCTCGAAATGACAGCGCGTAACCTCAAGCAGTTATTCGCTAAAATAGTATTCCGCGGACGCGCCATTCGGCACAACGACTTTGATGAAATAGCGCGTGCCCGATCCCAGGAAGGTGAATCCTTTGATTGCGATTCGCACCGTGTTGGTCGGGTTCCAATCACTGCCGCCGTTCTCGACCTGGTAATCCCAGTACACGCCACTGCCGGTGTTGTACGCGATACGCGCAAAATTGCCTTGCGGTCCAAAAAATACGTCGGACGATTCAGTACCGAGCACGCGCAGTGAGCCAATGTTCTTCACCCAAACCCACGCTTCGCTTCCCGCTTTTGCCGCGTGGACAATTTCAATTTGCGTTTTGAATCGCTCATCCATCCGCGTTTGCATGCTCGTCATCGCGTCCGCGTTTTGTCCGATCAACGGGTACAGCGCGTTGAACATCGTGATAACCGAAATCACGCCCACGACAATCAAGAGACTGGTAACGACCAGCTTATCCAATGTTCGCCTCCTCGATCAACGTAAGCGCTTCTTCGCCGTCCGGTTTGCGATCCAACAATTCGTCCAATTTCAACACCGCATCCAAAATTAAAGTGAGCGGGGCTTTGAGCGGACCGTTCTCACTCGTTTGCGAAGCAACCATCAGGACAAGTTTGTGATATGTGTGATCCAGAAATCCGCGTTCCGCGAACTCGTCTGCCAACCGCGTGACGCGCGATTTGCCAAGACGCGCGATATTTCCATTCGTCCACGCGGTAAATTTTGCGATGCGTTCTTTTTCCGCCTCGTTCACCAACTCCGCTTGCGTTTGGCGAATTTCAGCGCGCGAAACTTTTTTGATGCCCGTTTCCATCACGGCGTCAGCCGTCGCCGGGCTCGCGGTGTATTTGGCAATGACGTGGGTTTGCACATCTTTGAGTGTGCGTTGAATTTCGTTTTTAAGAATTTTTATTTCGTACTCTAACGCTTTGACTCGTTGTTCGAGTTCCACCGCTTCGCCTCGCTGTTTCGATTCGTGCAAAAATGAGAGTTGGTGCGAATTTACTCTCATTCAAATAATAACCGCGCGGCAAGTCGGTTACAATGGTGTTTGTGTACTATGTCTCAAGTCCTATGATGACTAGACTCGGCGCGCGGCGCGGCATTTGCAAAATTGATTTGTGGCTTTAACCAGGATTTGATTTGGGCGGCGGCGCGCCCGAACTGATGCGCGCGCGCACCTGCTCAATATTCTGCGCCATCGTTTCAGAGGGAGTTGATTCGTCGGCGCGCAAACTGGGATAATAGTGCACGAGAATTTGTTCCTGAATTTCCAACAGGATGCGTTGCATTTCATTCTTGAGCATTTTCACTTCGTACTCGAGCGACTTGACGCGTTGTTCTAATTCCATTTTGATTCTCCGTGTGAGACCTAACCGGTTTCCGCGAAGCGAACCTGTCAGGTCTTGCGATTCTCCAATCACATCATACAACGATATTTTTTTCAATCCATTGAGTCAAAGGTACCCGCGCGCAAACCATTGGTACTAGAAAACGGATTTCTTTTTTCATTGCCCGCGCCACTGATTAACCAGGTCATTCAATTGCATTTTCGCATCGCCGGTCGCGAGGGCGCACGCGAGCTCCGCTTCGCGAATCGCCGCGCGCAGATCGCCGGACTGTTTGTAAATGAGCGCGAGATTTTTATGCGCTTCCCACAGCTTTTCATCCTGCGGCGCGAGTTCGATGTATTTCAAATAATTTTGAATCGCCTCTGCGAATTTGTCCTGCTGATAATAGACGAACGCGAGTTTGCTCGCGGCTTCGGGCGGCGGCGATTTCGCCGCGAGCGCGCGTTGGTATGCGCTGATCGCTTGATCAAAATTCGCTTTCGCTTTGTAGAGATCGCCCATCTGCACAAACGTCGGCGCAAAACCTGGGTCGCGGCGCGCCGATTCTTGGAGTTTGCTCAACGCGCTGTCCACGTTTTCGCGATAGGTCAACTCGAATTCTGCCCATTCGTTCCACAGCCGCGCGTCGTTCGGCATCAGGCGCGTGGTCTGCGCGTAATACTCGTTCGACAACTCGGCTAACTTTAGTTTGCCTTCCGTGTTGACCGGCAGATCGGGCGCGTAAAAGCGCGCGAGGTTGAGCGTGTGATCGGAGTACAACGGATTAAGATCGCGCGCGCGCAAAAGCATTTTTTGCGCGGCAAAAAGCAAATCCACGCGATTCAACTTTGGCGCGCGCATCGGATCGCGCGCGAGGATTTGCTCCAACCGCGTGTCGCCGTTGAATTGCGCGCGCGCCGTCGGATCGGCGGCACGCGCTTGATTCTGCAACGCGCGTCCGAACGCCATATAGTACGCATCGTTCAACGGCGCGGACGCGAGCGCGAGTTGATAGCCCACCGCGGCGGCTTGCCACTCGGCTTGCTCATCGAACATTTTGCCCAAACGATACGCGACATCCGCGCGGATCGGATTCAGATTTGCCGCGTTGATCCACACGAACGCGACGAGCGCGAGCGGCGCGAGCGCGATCAAACTCCACCGATTCGCGCTCCACGCGTTGGGAAGCGGTCGCGCTTGCAACATCCACGCCGCCAAGCCGATCCAGATAAACACGCTCCACGCATAAAAATCTACGATCTGCGTTACTTGCGCGACGAGCGTCGCGACATCCTCCAGGCGCGCGACCGGGATCGGAAGATTGGGCAACGCGTGCAATTGCATCGCCAAGCCGAACCCAACCGCAAGAAGTGTCGCCAGCGGCGCGCCGATCAGCCAAAGCAAATCGGTGTGCCCCGTCGCGCTTAGTGAAATGCCGATGCCAATGAGCCAGGACAGCAAAATCAAAACCAGGATCGTGTACGTGTGCGTGTTTTGCGCCGGATCGAAAACGAGCGCGCGCCAAAACAGCGTCACGGGATCACGCGCGGCTGGATCGGAGCGGAAAAATCCAAACAACAGTGTCGCCAAAATAATGCTGAGGAGCAACGCGTAATTTGGCGACTGCGCCGGTTGCGCCGCGCGCGCTTCGATTTGGCGCGCGCCCACCACGATCAACATTCCGGCAAACGTCCATTCAAGCAAACGCGTTGCCGGGACTGCGATTCCGAATTGGCTTTCGACATAGTGCGCGCAAAATCCCGCGAGCAGGGCGGCGATCAAAACGCGATCCGCGTCCACGCGCGGCAACGCTGGGCGCGGCGCAGTCGCAAACAAGCCCGCGAGTATCGCGCCGAGGTTGCCCAGCGGCATCATCAACCCAACATATTTGATTTGCCCCGCGAGCATCGCGCCGACTGCGCCTGCCGCGCCCAAGCCGATCCACAACGCGATAAAAATTTTTTGCGCGCGTGGCGTTTCCAAAAATCCGAGCCAGCGCAAGCCGTAGAAAAAAATGCCGAGATAAAAAATTTGGTACGCGATCAAGCCCGCGAGTCCGGTCGTTACCAGCGTGTCCCAGGTTTCGTTGTGGCTATGATCGGTTACGCGTTCCGCGCCGTACGGACTGGGCGGCGACACTTGGAAATAGACTAGCGCCATTGTGTCCAATCCATAACCCAGGAATGGACGCACAACGTTGAACGGATCGCGCGCGCCGTCGGGAAATAAAAGCGGCGCGTGTGGCGCGACGAGACGCGCAGAATTTTCCCATGTGAACAAACGGAATTCGCCGGTCGAATCCGCGAGATGGCTCAAGCGATCCAATTCCGGGATCGCGCGCAATGGCGCGAGTGGTGTACCGGGCAAATTCAGCGCGATGAGAAACACGAGTGCGAGCGCGCTTAAACCAATCGCGCCGAAAACGAAACGGCGTTGATTCAACAACAACGCAAGTAGTAAACCGAACAGCGCAATCCCGGCAAACCAGCCCAGCCAGGGTCCGCGACTCGCGGTAAAAAAAATCGCGACGGTTTGCGCGACGAGAATTATCGCGTAAGCGCACGCGGCGCGCGCGTTGCGCGGCGCGCGCGCGTAGCGAAACACCTGGCTCGCGGTGAGCGGAAAAATCATCGCGAGATACGCGCCCAAGAAAATCGGATTGCCCATTGTCGCGGCGACGCGCCCGGCAAACTCGGCGCGCCACGGCATCGGATCGAGATTGAGTTTTTGAAAAATCGCGTACAGCGCAATCGGCAAACTGGTGAGCGTGATCGCAACGATCACGCGGTCGAGTTGCGCGCGCGTTCGCAAATCGGAGCGCATCAGCGCGAAAATAATCAGATACGCGATCAGCGCGGTGAATCCATGCGGGCGATGATACGCGCCGAAAAACGAAATGCGCGGAGCAAGGGAAGTCAGCGTCGCAAGGAGCGTAACAATGAGGATCAACCCAACGGGGAGAACGAACGGCGCGCGCAATGCGTTCGCGATGGAAACGCGCGGCGCGTGACGTTGATCGAGCCACCGCACAAACCATGCCGCAAGCATCCCGCTTGCAAGCGCGCGGAGTAGCGCCAATTTGTCCGGCTCAATCACCGTGCTGGTATAGCCATTGAAATACAACGGCGCGATCACCAACGCGGCGATCCAGCCGGCTTCGATGATTCCGTTACACCACGCGCTTAATTTGCTGGGCATCTGCGATCCTCATTCGGCAAAATAAAGCGGTCTGATTGAGCAATCACTCAACCAAACCGCTCAACGAAAGGATGTGCGCTGATGGGCTAGTGCAAGTCCGTTACTTGATCAATTTGCGCCGGGCAAGTCCGTTCGATTTGGATGATGCCGCCGGTCGGCGGTTTGATTTCGAGCGCAAACACTTTGTTCGCGGTGAGCGCGGCGGATAGTTTGACTTTGATCTTTGCCAGCGAGCCCGAGTTCAGAATCGTCATCGCGGCGGGCGTAGCGGCGGCAGTTACGGCGACCCATTCGCCCGCGCCGGGAGAGGTCGCGGCATTGTACGTGAGATCGGTGTTGTTCGTGGTATCGCGGTACATAATTTTCAATTTGCTCAAGTCAACCGACGAGCCGCCCGCAACCGGTGAAACATTGAACACAACATCGGTGCCGGTATTTTCCAAGACGACGCTCCCTTTCAATTCGAGCGAGCCACGCACTTCTTGCAAACCGGCATACGCGGCTTCTTTACTACGTTCGGTCAAGAATGTGCCGGTCGAGAGAACGGTGAAGGCGAAGATGGCGGCGACTACGACGAAGGCAATCAAGATGATCGCGGTTTCCAACGCGGTGATACCACTTTCATCTTTCAGCATACGTTTGAATTGGGTGTTCATTTTGAATCTCCTTTTGATTCTTGAAACATTGGATTGCACGGTTCGGTTTTCATTCGAGAGGGGGATGTGTTCATTGATTCAATAACTCCTCCTGTTGTTGCGTGTTATTCTGTGGCTACTCTAACATGAATTTCCAACCCGTGCCCTTGCAGATTCATTGCAAAATAATTCGCTGGGTTCGTCACCCTGAGCGAGCGAAGGGTCTGGCGCGACGAACCGGAGACGCTTTGCGTTCGCTACGCTCAGACTGACGATTCAAAAAACTTGAAAAACAAACCGGTCAGGT
Organism: Chloroflexota bacterium; assembly: GCA_016223105.1. Lineage (GTDB taxonomy): Bacteria > Chloroflexota > Anaerolineae > UBA4142 > UBA4142 > JACRPR01. The sequence continues at coordinate 24,939 of JACRPR010000249.1, forward strand.
TCGCTTCGCGAAAACCTGACCGGTTTTTGTTACGATCAAACTTGGTCGTTACCGCGCTTGCGTTCTAACAACCGGCGCGCGAAAAGACTGCCTGCGGCGACGACTAACATCAACATCACCAACAACCACGCCGCCGGTAAAACCGTGTTGACCAACGCGACAACCAGGACGACAATCGTTAACAGCACCAGCACATCGGGCCGATTGCGGAAAAAACCAATCGCGTTGCGCCACGCGAGTTCCTGCCATTCCGGGTCTTCGTGTTCGAGCAGTAACGCGAGCGGATAGATTTGCAAAAGCAACCACACGAACGCGAGCGCGATCCAA
>JACRPR010000079.1 GCA_016223105.1 Chloroflexota bacterium
TGGCGCGAGCGGCGCGACGCATTTCATTCGCGCAACCACGAACGATTATCTGTACGGCGCGTTGTTCGGCGTTACGATTGTCGTGCTGTTGCTCATCCCGCAAGTGAAGGAGCGATTGTTCCACGCGCCGGTCGCGTCGGCGCAAACGCAAGCGGCATTGCGCCCGAGCACGGTGTAGAAAAAATCTCGAACTGCTCACAAGTCTGCCACAGAGGAAAAATAAAAAATTCGTAACTACTCAGCCCATGTCATTGCGAGCGGTTTTTGCGAAGCAATCCCCGACCTGGTCGATCCGGATTTGCAACGCGGGGATTGCTTCGTCGGCAAAAACCGCCTCCTCGCAATGACACCTGAGCAGTTACAAAAAATTCTCTGTGATCGCTGTGGCTGAATCGAGTGGGACAAAGTAAAGACCCGAAGGATTCATTCCTTCGGGTCGGATTTTTTTGCGCCGTCGGTGGATTCGACGACACGCGCGAGCGCGGCGCGATTGTTGAGCGTGATGCTCGCGCGCGTGATTTCCAAAATGCCTTCGGCTTGGAATTGATGCAACACGCGCGAGACCACTTCGGGGGTGGATGCGACGCGCGCGGCGATTTCGTGCAAAGTGATCGAACGCTCGAACGATTGTTTTTCCGGCGCGGGAAATTGCGTCAACAATAATTTCGCCAACCGCCCGGCGACCGGTTGAAACGCGAGTCCGTAAATAATTTCGCGCGCCTGGCGCATCGTCGCGACCAAAGCTTTGGTGATTTCGCGCCACACCACCGGGTTGCGATCCACAATCGGCAAAATCACGTCGCGATGCCAAACGTACACTTCGGTCGGTTGCGTCGCTTGCAGTGACGCGGGCATCGGTTCATCATCAAAAAATGAATGACCCCAAAACACGCGACCGGGTTCGAGCGCGTACAGCATATACTCTTTGCCGGACGGCGAAAGCATCGCCCACCGCAACTGCCCCGCCGCGACAAAAATCGCGTGCGTCCACACTTCGCCTTGATGACACAAAAATTCACCGGCATCCAACTGCCGCCGATGCGCCAAGCGCGCGAGTTCGATTCGTTCGGCGCGCGCCAATTTTCCAAACGCGTGTGTCTGCGCGAGACGTTCCGCAAATTGTTCCATCACTCACTCCTGCGCGGCAACGTCGCGCAATTTTTCGCATCCCCCAAAATTATATCACGCCCACGCCGGATTTTCAAAAAATCAATTTGCAAAACAATGCGCGGACGCGCGCAAAATTTGCTAGACAAAAAATCCAACTTGATATACAATCGCGCCACAGTAACTTGGAGGATTTCAATGGCTCTGATCAAATTTACGCGCAACTATCACGACCTGAGCACGGACAATGGATTTCAATTTGAATTTTTTTGTGATCGGTGCGGCAACGGGTACCAAAGCACGTTTCAGGGCTCGGCGTCGAGTATGGTGAGCGGCGCGCTCGACACGGCGGCGAGTTTGTTCGGCGGCTTGCTCGGCACGGCGGCGGACATTGGACGCAAGGCACACTCGGCGGCGTGGGAAAAACAACACGACGATATGTTCGCCAAAGCGATTGATGAAGTGAAACCACATTTCAATCAATGTCGGCGGTGCGGCAAGTGGGTATGCAAGGATGTGTGTTGGAACACGGCGAAAAGTTTGTGCAAAGAATGTGCGCCCGATCTCGAAGCCGAATTTTCCGCGATTCAAACCGAAGCCGCGATCAGCGATGCGCGCGAAAAAGCCGCGGGCGTGGATTACGTTTCGGCGGAACGCTTCAAGCAAACGATTGCCGCCGCGTGTTCGAATTGCGGCGCGGATTTGAAAGGCGGCAAGTTTTGTCCCGAGTGTGGCACGCCGGTCGCGCAGAAAAAATTCTGTAAAGAGTGCGGCAAGCCGATGGAAGGCGCGCCCAAGTTTTGTCCCGAGTGTGGGGCGAAGCAGTGAACAGGCAACAGTGAACAGTAATATAGGAGAAAACAATGTCTGAACTCACCGACCTGTACGCGCAAATTCGCGTGTGCCCAAAATGTGATTTGGCAAAAGCGCGCACGAATGCGGTGCCGGGCGAAGGACCGGAAAACGCCGAAGTGATGATGATCGGCGAAGCGCCCGGTTTTCACGAAGATCAACAAGGTCGTCCGTTCGTCGGCGCGGCGGGAAAATTTTTGGATGAATTGCTCGCGGGGATCAATCTCAAACGCGATCAGATTTATATTTGCAATGTCTTGAAATGTCGTCCGCCCGGCAATCGCGATCCGTTCCCGGATGAAATGGACGCGTGCAAAGCGTACCTCGATCAACAAATCGAACTGATCAAACCCAAAATCATTATCACGATCAGCCGCTTTGCCCTGGCGCGCTGGTTCAGCGACAAGAAAATTTCCGAGATTCACGGCAAACCGAAAAAAGTCGGCAACCTGGTTGTGCTTCCGATGTATCATCCGGCGGCGGCACTGCATCAACCCAGTTTGAAACGCGTTCTGCAAGACGATTTCAAGCGCATCCCGGAAATTCTACAAGATATGGCGAAGGTGCAAGAGCACGTTGAAGAGAAAAAACCGGAACCACCCAAGCAACTAAGTATGTTTTAGAAGGAGATGGCAATGCTTGAACAACCCGCCATCAAAGCGCTCGAAGTGATTGCGAACACGCTCGTTGGCACAGGGCGTTACCAAACCCAGACCGAAGCGATTCGCGGAATCGCGATCGAGCAAGTCAATCGCAAAATTTCATTGTACGAATCGCGCGTCAAACGTTTCGAGAAAAAGCATCGCGCGAATTTCGAAATCTTTGGCAAGCGATTGCGCGGACGCGCGACGATACGTCAGGAAGATGAATGGATGGAGTGGGAAGCGGCGTTGGCGATGCTCGCCGCGTGGCGCAACGCGAAAAAGGCGATTGAAAATTGATAGACGAAATCTCGTTTGTATTATCAGAGGTAGAAAAATACTTTGAACCCCAAACTTAAAATCATTCCCCTCGGCGGCGCGGGCGAGATCGGCAAAAATATGACGCTCGTCGAATACGCCGATGCGATTGTCGTGATTGACGCCGGGTTGATGTTCCCCGAAAACGATATGCTCGGCGTGGACATTGTGATTCCCGATATCGCGTATTTGCTCGAACGCCGCGACAATGTGCGCGGCATCGTCATCACGCACGGACACGAAGATCATATCGGCGCGCTCCCGTACATTTTGCCGCGCCTCAACGTCCCGATTTACGCGACGCCGCTCACGCGCGGACTGATCGAAGTGAAACTCAAATCGCACAAACTTTTGAAAGACACGACGATTCACACGATCCAAACGCGCGACACGATCCAACTCGATCCGTTCACCATCGAAACGTTTCACGTCAGTCACAGCGTGCCCGACGGCATCGGACTCGCGATCACGACGCCGCTCGGCACGGTTGTGCACTCCGGCGATTTCAAATTCGATCCCAGCCCGGTGGATGGACAACTCACCGATTTCGCGAAACTCGCGGAACTTGGCGGGCGCGGTGTGCTCGCGTTGATGAGCGACAGCACCAACTCGGATTCGCCCGGGCACACGCCTTCTGAAGAAATTGTTGCGGATAGTTTTGCGCGCGTCTTTGCGACCGCCGAAGGGCGCATCATCATCGCGACGTTTGCCTCGAACATTTCGCGGATTCAACAAGTGATTGACGCCGCGATTCGCTTCAATCGCAAAGTGATCCCGATTGGTCGCTCGATGCAGGACAATGTGAAAATGGCAATCGGGCTGGGCTATTTGCGCGCGCCGGAAGGAATTTTGATTCGCGCGGATCAAATGCACAAGCACGAGCCGCGCGAGCTGGTCGTCGTTTGCACCGGCGGACAAGGCGAGCCGACGAGCGCGTTGACGCGAATGGCGAATCACGATCACAAACAAGTTACACTCACGTCGGGCGACACGGTGATTCTTTCCGCGACGCCGATTCCCGGCAACGAAGAAATGATCAACAAGACGCTCAACAATTTATTCCGCGCCGGCGCGCTGGTGTACTATCACGATTTGATGGACGTGCATGTGTCGGGGCACGCGAGCCGCGAAGAACAAAAGTTGATGCTCAATTTGGTGCGTCCGAAATTTTTTGTGCCGCTCCACGGCGAGTATCGCCATCTCGCTCTGCACGCGCGGCTGGCGCACTCGCTCGGGCTCGCGCGCGAAAATGTGTTTGTCGTCGAGAACGGCGCGGTCGTCGAGTTTGACGCGGAGGGCAACGCGCGCGTCGCGCACGATTCCGTGCCGGCAAGCGATGTGCTGGTGGACGGGCTCGGCATCGGCGACATTGGCGCGACCGTTCTGCGCGAGCGGCATCATTTGTCCGAAGACGGTTTCCTCGTCGCGCTCGTAACGCTCGACGCGCACACCGGCGAAATCGTGTTCGGTCCCGAAATCATCACGCATGGTTTTGTGTACACGCAAACATCCGAAGATTTGATCGCGGGCGCAAAAGACGCGATTGTCCACGCGATCACCGGGCATCACGATACCGGCTTGAGCGCGAAACTCAAAGAGGTGCTGAGCCAGTATCTCTACAAACAAACGCATCGGCGTCCGATGATCATTCCGGTCGTAACTGAAGTGTAACGCAAATTTTCTATTTGCGATTTTGAGCGCACAGAAATTTTCCCTACGGATACAAAAGAACACGGATGAATAAAAATATCCGTGTTCCTTTACATCTGCGGGGAAACTTGAAATCAAAGACCCTTCGAGTTGGAAATAACTTGAAGGGTCTTTATATTTTGCATCTCGGTCAAATTCTGGAGTCGAGCGTTTACGCGGTGGTTCGCTCGGACAAACCGCTCCGCGCGCTGAAGCGTCGAATCCAGCAATTACGAAAATTTATACTCGTGGCTCACTACAAACGCGTTGCAATTATTTTGGCGCAGTGCGTTTCACCGCGACCATTGTAACATCATCGAAATGCACGCCCTCGCCGGCAAACTCGGTTACCGCGCGATTAATTTCCTCCACGAGCGCGTCAACGTTGAGGTGCGCGTTTGCCGCGACCAGGTCGGCTAAACGATCCGCGCCGAATTCTTCCTCGTCCGCGTTAATCGCGTCGGTTACGCCATCGGTGTACATCAACAACACATCGCCGGGCGCGAGATGGTTTTCGTATTCTTGGAGCGTAATGTTCGGCATCACGCCGAGCGCGATACCGTGTCCTTTGAGCGTGGTCAATTCTTTTTCGCGGCGCGATACAAAAACGGCGGATTGTGTCCGGCGTTGACATACGTGAATTTGTGCGCGTGCGGATCGAGTTCCGCGTGAAACACGGTTACGAACATATCCGAGCGCGCGTCCGCGAGGATCACATCGTTCGCGCGTTCAATCGCATCGCGCGGGTTGGGTTTGCCAATCGTCATCGTTCGCAAAATCGTGCGCGACAATGCCATAAACATCGCCGCCGCCATCCCCTTGTCCGACACATCCGCAATCGTGATGCCGAGTCGCCCGCCGTTCAAATGCACGAAATCGTAAAAGTCGCCGCTGATTTCGCGCGCGGGTTGCCAATGCGAACAAATTTCATACCCCGGCAGAACCGGGCACGCGTCGGGCAGAAAACTGGATTGGATTTGGCGCGCGAGTTGCAGTTCGTAATCGAGTCGCTTTTTTTCTTCGGCGGCGCGCGTCAATTGCGCGCTCTCAATCGCGATGGCGGCTTGATTCGCGATTGCCATCACCACGTCAATTTCGTGTTGCGTAAAACGCGTCGCGCGCGCGCCCTGATCCACGATGAGCAAGCCGACGATTTCGCCGCGCGTCACGAGCGGCGCCATCAACAGCGAGCGAATGTCGAACGTTTGCAATAATTCAGCGCTGAACATTTTGCTCGCCGCCGCGTCTTCGATCATCAAGGGTTGATGCGCGTCAAAAATTTTTTCAAACGCGAAACTATCGGCGGTGCGAAATTCCAATTGTGTGAACGCGTTTTCCATTGCATCGCTCAAGCCGTACGCTTTTGCCGGGACGAACCGTTTTTCATTCGCGCGATACAACAAAATCACGCACCGCGCGACGCCGACCAAGAGCGGCGTGATGCGGACGACCGTTTCGAGCGCTTCATCCAAATCGGTCGTCGTCGAAAGATTTTGCGCGACCTGCAGTAACACGTTGAGATAGTACGCCTCTTCGCGTTGCGAATTGTACAGCCGCGCGTCTTCAAGCGCAACCGCGACCTGCGCCGCGAGCGTTTTCAAAATGAACAAATCATCTTCGCCGAACGCGTTCAACTGATCGCTCTCGACATCCAGCACGCCGATCACTTCGCTCCCAATCGTGAGCGGCACGACGATTTCGGATTTGGTTTCGTCCACCGCCTTGTCGGGGTACGGCGCAAAGCGCGACTCTTTGCTAATGTCGTTCACGATTTTTGGTTTGCCCATCGCCGCGACCCAGCCGACGATGCCTTCCAACCCGATGCGGTAACCGATGCCGCGCGCGCGCCACTCGACGCCGCGCGGATGCGTGCTGGCGCGAAAGACGACACGCCCCGCGTCCTTGTCCACCGTAAAAATGTGAATGTGCGTGTACCCAAATTGTTCGCGAATTTGATGCACAACTTTTTTGAGCAGTTCATCGAGATCGAGCAAAGACGCGACCTGGCGACTGACCTCGCTGACGGTCGCGAGTTGCGCGGCGCGTTTGCGTTCAGCGGCATACAAGCGCGCGTTTTGAATCGCGACCGCGGCTTGCGCGCCCATCGAATTGAGATTGCGCGCCTGGATGCCGAAAAACGCGTTCGGCTGAACGCTGAACAACGCGAGGACGCCGATCAATTCATCACCGCCGAACATTGGCGCGAGGAGCGCGCTCCGCGTAACGATGCCGCCAATTTCCGGCAAATCCATTTTGATCGGCAACGGTTTTGCGTTGAGGTCTTGGGCGCGCACCGGTTCGCGATGCGCGAAAAAATATTCGCGCAGTGGCGCGTCGGCGATCACGGTGTACGGATGCGCGATTTCATTCGCGGTCGCTTCGAGCGCGCGCAACGCGCGCGCTTCGCCTTCGAACAATTCGACGCGAAACAAATCGGCGCGCGCGATTTGACGCGCGTGTTCGTACAGCAGGTCAATCACTTTTTCCGATTCGAACCCGGCTTCGGACAACGCTTGTCCAAATTTGTTGAGCACGGTCAAATCGTTGCTCCGGCGTTCGAGCCGCGCGCTCGTGTCCGCGAGGCGTTGCACGATGATCGCCGTGCCGAACAAGCCGACCGCCATCAACAAAAACACTTCGACCGTGAGCGACGAATACACAACCGCGATCAAAATCGAAAATGGAAGCGGCAAGAGTTCCATCAACAACGAATAACCGAAAACCGTTCGCAAAAAATTCGTCAGTGCGCTTTTGCCGCCGCGCAAAAATTCGAGGAGCGCCCAACCGATGTGATCGGTGATGAACCATGCGAGAATCGCGGCGATGACCGCGGGAATCATCGCGAAGGTAAACGCGCGCGGCGCGAACATTCCGCCGAGCATCGTGTAAACGTGCGTGCTGGCATACGCCATTCCGATTTTCAATCCCGCGTTAAACACCGGCAATTCAATGAGATTGTGGAACGCGCGTTGATCGTGCCGCCACGCGTTGAGAAAGAGGTACGTGAATCCGCTCGTCGCCGCGACCCACGCGCCGAGAATCGGACCGAAAATAAACACTGCGGCGAGATCCGCGACACCGACGAGCGAGTGCGTGATTTCGGGCGCGGCGTGAAAGCCGGCGCGTTTCAAAAAAAATGAGAGCGCGGCAAAGAACGTGACCGGGACGAGGTGCGCGAACAACACGCTCCAATCGGTCAGCGCGGCAAGCGCGATCAAACCAAAGAGTCCGAGTCCGAGTGTGTATGCAGTTGCCAGGTTTGAATTTCGTGACATAGTTACAAGTGCAATCGTACGTTAGTGAGATAGTGCAATAGTTTGATAGTGTGATAGTTGAAACAACTTTCAACCACTGCACTAGACACTATCTCACTATTGCACCACTAATCGCTTTCAACGATACATCGTACCGATATTGAATATCAAAATGTCCGTCGTCAAATTCTTCGTGCACGAAATTGATGCCGCGTTCTTTCAAGCGTTTCGCAAAAATGCGCGCGCCGTACTGCAAATTAAATTCATCGCGCAAACCGGCGTCGAGATAAATCAAGCGCAACGAGCGCAATGCGTCGAGATGCTTGTCCACGAGTTGCACCGGATCCCATTCGAGCCAACGCGCCCACACCTCCGCGCGCAGTTCGCCGGTTTCGAGATCAATCGGCAAATCGAAACCGTGCGGCGCGTTTGGATTCGGCGAATAGCACGCCGCCATCGCGACCGTGTTGAGCGTTTCGCGATAATCGCGATCGCGCGGGCGAATCGTTTTGACGTGCGCCAAAAATTTTTCGAGTCCGCCGAATTTTTTCAAGCCGCGCAACGCGCCGATGATGTCTTGCTTGTAACAATACTCGAAATACAAATCGCCGCTGTGCGACGCGAGCAAACCGAACACATCGGGATGGCGCATCGCGAGGATCAGTGCGCCGTACCCGCCGGAACTTTTGCCGACGACCGCGCGCGCGTCGCGATGCGCGATCGTTCTGTACTGATTATCGGTGAACGCGACCAATTCTTGCGCGACGTGATCTTCGTACCGTCCGACCGCGGACGAGTTCAAGTACTGACTGCCGCCAAGTCGCGTGAGACAATCGGGCATCACGACGATCAGCGGGCGAATCGCGCCGCTCGCGATCAAGCGATCCAATCTCTGCGCGAGATTTTCTTCCCACATTGAATCGTTGAGTTGCATCGTGCCGCGCCCGGTAAAACCGGACAACATATACACGGTGGGATAACGCGCGTCGCTTGCGGCGTACCCGGGCGGCAAATAAATCGGCACACGGCGCACGAACGGATCGCCGAGTGGATTATCGCGCAGAACATCGCTGGTGATGGTTTCGAAGATGATGGTACCGGTGGACATTGGGACTCCAATCTATTTTTCTAAATTTGCAATCGCTTTGCGAGCGAGATAAAGCACCGCGAAGTACGGGCGATCAATAAATCCGCCCTGGTCATTGATGACCTGAGCAACCGCGTCGAAGAGCCGCGCGCGTGATTCGTCTGCAAGCATCAGATGATCAGAATAAGTGTTCAGCAATCCAATGTATTGCTCGGTCGAGTAACGCGCCGACCAGGGAAAATGTTTTACTTCGACGCGATCAAAACAACCGCTCGCGCGCAAATCCATTTCGCGTTGACGAATTGTTTCTTCGGTCTTGTCCGGCGCGCACGCGAGTTCCGGCGCGCACGCGCGATAAACCTGGTCGAGCTCGCGCGTGATTTCGGAATCCAATTCGGGATACATATTCCAAAACAGCGCAAGCCAACCACCGCGCTTGAGCGCGCGCGCGATTTTTGGAAAACCGATTGCTGGCGCGACCCAGTGAAATGCTTGCGCGGAAATGACGAGATCAAATTCGCCGACGCGCGCGTTCCAATTTTCAAATGTGGTCGTTTCAAATTCGACGCGCCAGCCGCGCAAATTGCGCGCCGCGATTGCCGCGAGATTTTTGCCGGGTTCGATGCACAGAATCGAATATCCTTTCGGCGCGAACAGCGCGGTTGCTTTGCCGGTGCCGCAACCGATTTCCAAAATTTTCCCGGCGCGCGGAATTTCAGATTGCGCGATGATGGATTCGACGAGTTCCGCCGGATAACCGGGACGATATTGATCGTACAATTCAGCAACGCGATCAAAACTCGCGCTATGCGCGTGCCAATCAATGGGTGCGGTCATTCGACCTCGCCAAGATTTGAGCGTTCTTGAATCTCCGCATCCGTGATCGTTTCGTTATCCGCGCCGAACGTAAATTTTGCATTGACGCGCGCGCCGCGCAACACGCGCGGAAGCCAATGCTGATCGTCCGCCCACATTGTAGCATAAGGAATCGCATTTGTGTCAAACCATTGCGGGCGCATTTCATCCGATTCAGTTGGCTCGCCGATCCAGTGACGCGCGATAAACGCGTGAACGATTTGATCCCATTCCGGTTTCGCGGGAAAGAAAAATTCGATGCGCGCGACCAGGATCAAATCGTCGGGCGCGACGATCACGCTCGATTCTTCGCGCAGTTCGCGCGCGGCGGCGGACGCGATCGATTCGCCGTCTTCGATCTTGCCGCCGAATCCATTCCACTTGCCCGCGCCGAATCTCTGCTTTTTATAGCCGAGCAAAATTTGGTTTTCTTTGAGCAGAAAAACGAGTGTGGCGTCTTGCATTATGGCTTTCATTCGCGAATGACGCGTTTGGATTCGACGCTTTAGCGGGCGACTTGTCAGACCAACCACCGCGTAAACGCTTGAATCCCTCCGTCGCTATTCGCGGATCAAATAGTCGCGCAGTTCGCGCGCGGCATTGTCCCAGGAAAATTTTTGCGCTTGCGCGAATCCGCGCGCGCGTAAATCGCTTCGCAGTACTTCATCCGCGAGCGCGCGTTGCATCGCGTCCACGAGCGCGTCCACATCGCGCGGATCAAAGTACAACGCGGCATCGCCCGCGACTTCCGGGAGCGATGACGCGTTCGAGCAAACAACCGGCGCGCCGCACGCCAGCGCCTCCGCGACCGGCAAGCCAAATCCTTCGTACAGCGACGGATACACAAACAACGTCGCGTCCACGTATAGCGCGGGCAAATCATCATCGGCAACGAAATCGGGAAAGATGACGCGCTCGCGCAAATTCAACCGCTCAACGGTTTGGAACACATCGTCGAACATCCAACCGCGCGCGCCGGAAATAATGAGTTGGAGATTGGAATTTGGGATTTGGGATTTGAGCAATCGCGCAAATGCTTCAATCAATCGCGCGTAATTCTTGCGCGGCTGAATCGTCGAAACGCTTAGCAGGTACGGCTTGCCGCGTGCCAAGTCGCGCACGCGCGCGCGTGATTCGGGAGAGACGATTGGATTGAAACGCGGGTCAACGCCAGAGTAGAGCGTTTTGATTTTTTCGAGCGGCACACCGTACACGTCATTCACATCGCGGCGCGTGCTGTCCGCATCCGCGAGAATGATGTCGGCGCGTTTGAGCGCGTGCGGCACTTGACGATTGAGATACGTTACAAGCGGCGCAGGGAAACACTCGGGTAAACGGACATACGAAAGATCGTGAATCGTCACAATGGCGCGGCGCGCGCGTGTCGGCGGCAACAAAAAACCAGGCGCATAAAAAACATCTACCGCGCCGGTGAACATTTCGACAAAGAGCGGCACGCGGAATTTGTGCCACAACGCGGCGAGGTACCGTTCGGTCAGCGGCGCGCGGACGATTTTGAAATTGGGCGGCCAATCAAAGTGGAGCAGTTCAGCATGCGCGTCGCGCGGCACGAGGAGGACGTACCGATTTTTGCGATCAAGGCGCGCAAGCGCGCGGATCAACTCGCGCGCATAACGACCAATGCCCGCGCGTTCGCGCACGGCGGAAGTGAAATCAATGCCAATTCGTTGCATAGTTGGATAGTGCGATAGTGCGATAGTGCGATAGTGCATCTCGCGAATCAACTATCGAACTATCGCACTAACGAACTATTGCACTAGAGCCCGCGATATGTCCACAACCGATTCGCGCCAAAATTCCAAAACAGCACGACGACAATCGCGGTCGCTTTAGCCAAATTGTAATCGAGCGGTTGCGGAAACAACGGTCCGAAAATCACCGCATCCGTCCCAAGAAAAACAAATTGATTGATCGCCAAGCCGATCAAATTGACGAGGACAAATTTTCCAAACTGCGTGTGCAGAGGACGCTCGCGCGATTCGGGAAATGTCCAAATGCGATTCCACGTAAAATTGCTCAGGATGGCGCAACCGACCGAAGCCAGGTTCGCAAAAAATTTTTCCCAGCCGAATCCCAGGATCAATAAATTCAATACGCCAAAATCCACTACCGCGCCAATCGCGCCGACAACGGCGAATTTTCCAAACCGCGTAAACTCGTGTTGATTGTCTGAAACGAAATCTGAAATTTTGGACAAAGCATTTCTCCGATCAATGACAAATTTGTCATTTGTCATTTGTCATTATCGCGATCATTCCCAGCCCGATGCCGACTTGCGCCGCCATGCCATGCACGAACAAATTATCAAAGCCGTTGTGCAATGAAAGCGCGACGATCATCCCGAGCAAACCGGCGGCGATGCCGCGTTGCATCCCGGACGATTGCCGAATCGCGCGCCACGCATGCCAGGTCGCGGCGATCCACAAAATCAAATACGCGATCAATCCGATCGCGCCGGTTTCGGCGGCGATGTTCAAATAATAATTGTGCGCGTGCCCGAGCGGATCATTCCAACGCGGCAACGCGTATGCCGGATACACCGGCTCGTAATTGCCAAATCCGACGCCGAGCCAGGGATGCTCCGCGAACATTTCCGCGGCGGCTTGCCAATGCGCCATTCGCTCGACGACCGCGAAATTCGCGTCGTCCACCTTGACCCCGCGCACATCGAACACGCCGAAATAATCGCCGATGCCACTAAAGCGTTCCGCGATCACCGGCGGAATCAAGTTAAGACTGCCGAGAAACGCGATCACGATCAACGCGAGTGCGGCGACGTTCGCGAGAATCAACGCGCGCCGGCTTTGCGCGACAATCGTGATCAACGCGCCCGCGGCGACGCCGATCCACGCGCCGCGCGACCAGCTCATCAACAACGCGGCGGACATCGCGGCGAGCGCGAGCGCGCTGAATGTGAGGAACCACAAGCGGGACACGTAATTCGTAATTCGTAATTCGTAATTCTCAGTCAGCCACCCCGCGGTGACGACACCCAGCGCGAGCGGAATAATCAGCGCGAGGTAACCGGCAAATGGATTCGGTTGTTCAAAGGTGCCATACGCGCGGATGAAACTGCCAAAGAGCAAAAATCCTTCGGGACCCGCGCGAAATAAAAATTGATAAATGCCAATCGCGGCTTGCGATGCGCCCGCGAGAAACATTACCGCGAGCACGCGCGGCAATTTGTTCGCGTCGAAATTATTCGCGACGTAAAGATACAGCGCGAACATTTCCAGCCACTTGGTCGTCTCTTTGATCGCGTGTGGCAACGACAGCGCGCCGGTCATCGAGAGCAACGCGGCGAAAAGAAAAATCGCGAAGGGAAATGAGAGCGGCGGAAAACGCATCGCGATTCTGCGTTCGCGCGCGATCATGCGCGCAAGCCACAGTGCGATCAAAACCAGGACGAGCGCATCTACCGCGGTGAAATTTCCGACGCCGATGGAAATCGGAAACCACGATCCGTACGGCACCGCGAAAATCAACATGTACAAACCGAGTTCATGCCAGCGCAATAACGCGATCAGCGCGAGCGCGCCGCCGATCACGAACGCCGCGTTCGGCAGGGACAGAGCAATCAACGCGCTCGCGACGACGATCATCGCGAGCGCGAGCCACACCCAATTCAAATTGCGTCGAACGTTGACCACGCGGTTACCCGATTATTTGTGTTTCATCTTTTGCGCGAAATACGCAATCGTTTTGGTCATGCCCTCGTCGAGTCCGATCTTGGGTTCCCAACCCAGGATCGCGCGCGCTTTAGTGATGTCGGGGCAACGCACGTTCGGATCGTCCACCGGGCGCGGAAGATGAATCACGCCGGCTTTGTTCCCGGTCAGTTCGTTGATTTTTTCCGCGAACGTTTTGATCGTCATCTCGTTCGGATTGCCGATGTTGACCGGCATCCGCTCGTCCGAGGCGAGCAAACGCGCGATGCCTTCCACTTCATCGCTGACGTAGGTGAACGAACGCGTTTGCGATCCGTCGCCGTGAATCGTGAGCGGTTCGCCGCGCAATGCCTGCCCGATAAAATTCGGCACGACGCGCCCATCGTCGAGTTGATTGCGCGGACCGTAGGTGTTGAAAATTCGTACGATGCGCGTCTCGACATTGTGCGCGCGATGATACGCGAGCGTCATCGCTTCGGCGAAACGTTTCGCTTCATCGTACACGCCGCGCGGTCCGATCGGATTGACGTTGCCCCAGTAATCTTCTTTTTGCGGATGCACGAGCGGATCGCCGTACACTTCCGACGTGGACGCGAGCAAAAAACGCGCGCCCTTGGCGCGCGCGAGTCCGCACGCCTTGTGCGTGCCGAGCGCGCCGACCTTGAGCGTTTGAATCGGATAGGTGATGTACGACTTGGGGCTGGCAGGTGAGGCAAAGTGCAGAACCGCGTCCAGGTATCCTTCGACGCGGAGATGTTCGGTCACATCCTGCCGGATGAAATGAAAGCGCGGATGATTTTGCAGATGCGCGATGTTGTCGGGACTGCCGGTGATGAAATTGTCAATTGCGATCACTTCGTCGCCGCGCGCGATAAAGTAATCACACAGATGCGAGCCGATAAAGCCCGCGCCGCCAGTAACTAGAATTCTCATCGGTGTTTATACCTCCACAAGCGATGTGGCGCAATTATAAATGACAAATGCGAAATGTCAAATGTGCAAATGACAAATGACAAATGACAAATCCCAAATTCAAAATCCCAATCTCCAATCTCTAACCTCCAATCTCTGATTCTCTCAATCTCTCAAACTGCACAATGACGCCGAGCGTGAGCATCCACACGAACGCGAGGTCAACGTAGAAATACGCGGCGTCAATCCAACCGTGCGCGAGCGCGGCAGTCATACTCGCGATCAAACCGATCACGAGCGCGCGCCCACTTTCCATTTCCCTCATTGCCTTATTTCCCTTTTTGTAAAACGCGATCAACATCCAAATCAAGGCAATAATTCCGGCAATTCCCAATCGCGTCCAAAAATCTAAAACGATGTTGTGCGGATGCGAGAGGTTCGGCTCGCGCCACGCATCGGGATTGATATACTTGGGGTACTCGTACAGAAAATTATCCAAGCCAACGCCGAAAATGGGATGATCGCGAATCATCGCGACGCCCGATTCCCAAACGCTGACGCGAAAGAAACCGGTGCCGGTGCCGGATTGAAATAACGATTGCGCGCGTTCGGTTTGCAAAAATGGAATCAGCGCGATTGCCGCGATCACAATCAGCGCGATCACCGCGCGCCGCGCGCGGCGACCGCTCATCCATCCAATCGCGATCAACCCGGCGGGCAGACCGATCAACCACGCGCCGCGCGAATACGTGAGATACAAACACAACGCAAGGGGAAGCGCGATGAGCGCGGATGCGACGCGCTTGCGTTTGTCGTCATCGAACAACGCGAGCGCGATCACGAGCGGCAACGCGCGATCCAAATACAACGCGAGATTGTTCGGCGAGCCGTACACCGCGAGAATTCGCCGCACGCCTTCGCCGATGATGACCCAATTCGTAAACGCGTACTGATATAAACCAATCAACGCGACGGCGAGCGCGGAAAAAATAAACGCGTCGATCAATCGCCGCAAATCGCGCGCGGAAAAATTCGACGCGCGGATCAACGCGTAGAGCAGTGCCGGCTCGATCACGATCACGCGCAGTTCGCGATTCGCGACGCCGAAATTCGCGGCGTTCGCGACCGAGACGATCCCGGCAAGGATGAAAAAAATTATTGCTAGATCGGTGGATGTGAGGCGTGAAACGAAATTCGTAATTCGTAATTCGTAATTCGTGACGCGTTGTCGAATGACCCACGCCGCGACTGCCGCGAGCGTCAACAATTCGACGAGCGAAAACTGCGCGCCGCCGATGAGATTTTTCGGAAACAGATAAAATGGAATTGTGAAAATCGTGATCGCCAAACCCAGGTCGAGTCGCAACGCGAACAGAAACACGATTGCCGCGAGCAGAGTGAAATTCAGCGCGGCATTGCGCGAATAATAAAACGCAATCACCGCGAGCGCGAGCGCGGCGAATTGCGCCAATTCCGGCAACGCGCCAAATCGCGATGCGACCCGTTGCCACCACGCGGCGAGCGGCAATTGAAACAACGCGATCCACGCGCGCCACGCGGCAACCATCGCGACGATTGCCAACGCGCCGATCAGAAAATAAAATCGCGCGTAATCGAACGACGCGGGTTGAACCGGCGCGGCTAGCGCGCGCGTTGCGGCGGAAAAGAGCGCGCGCGGTTGAAAATTTTTATCCACGAGTGACAAGCCCCAGACGGGATCGTCGCTCGGCGCGTTTGGTTGAAAATGCTGAATCACGAGCGCGTCCATCCAACCCCACTCGCTTCGCGCGCGTTGAATCGCGTCCGCGAGCCGCGCGCTTTGCGCCGCTTCCGTGTCCGCGCCCCAGGGCGATGCCGCGCCGCGCCAATCGCTCGGCAACGCGTTCCACCCAAACTCGACCGCCCACACCAGTTTGTTTGCATCGCCGCGCGCGACCATTTCCTCGCGCAATAAGATCGCGCGCGAAAAGTTGAACGCGTCCATTGCGACGCGACGATCTTCCGGACCGCTCCACATTCCGTACGGCTTGACGCCGAGAATGTCGAAATAATCGCGCGCGCCCGCGTCGTACATTCCGCGCAAAAAGAGCGCGTCGGAATAATCGGGATGTTCGCGAATCAGTTCGTTGCTTGCCGCGAGTCCGGCGGAAATAATTTTTACATTCGGGTTCGCGGCGCGCGCCGCTAACGCGCTCGCGCGCAAGAGCGCGGCGTACTCGAACGGATCCGCGTTGCGCCGACCCCAGAACGGATGCACGTTCGGATTGTCCCAGATTTGAATAAACTTGAGCGCGTCGTACCGTTTCGCAAACGCCGCGACAAAACGCGCGTAATCATCTACATTCGCCGGCGCGGCGGTAACGAGATCGCGTTCGCCCGGATGCCGCGCCCATTCCGGCGTCGTGTCAATCACCGCGATCACATCCAAACCATTCGCGCGCGCGCGCGCGACGATGCGATCCCACTTGGTCCACGCAAATTCATTCGCGCGCGGCTCAATCGCGTTCCAATAAAAATGTTGGCGGATCGTTGTGAATCCGCCATCGCGAATCAGCGCAAGTGCGCGCTCCAAATCCGCGTCCGAATATTGTTCAAGCGCGACGTTCACGCCAAACGTGGGGCGACCTTTCAGGTCGCTCACGCCGCGCGTTTGGGTTTGCCAATCGCGCGCCAGCAAAAAAATTCCGGCGGCGCACGCGGCAAAGACAAAAAAAGAGATTAAGAGAGTGAGAGATTGGGTAATGTTGCGATTCATTGGATTTTTTTGCAAAATGGAGTTGAGCGTTTACGCGGTGACTTGCCGGACAAACAACCCGCTGAAGCCAATTGCCCTGAGAGAGTGTTTTGAAATTCGTGGGGCGGGCTAGAAAGCCCGCGCCACATCAATTCATTTATTTCCGATAAAGTCTATTATTTATCCGCGTTCGTCTGCGTTTGTCCGCGTCCAATAAATTTCTCACGCATCACGTTTTACGTTTCACTTTGCCCAGCGCGGCAATGCCGCCGCGCCGTTCGCGGTCAACTGCGCCCAACGATTTGTCGCGAAATCGTACAGCCACACATCGCCATCGCGAATTGCGACGAGTTGTTGCGCGTTCGGCGACCACGCGATCTGCGCGTGCGTCAAACCGGGTTCATCGCTTTGCGGGAAAATTTGTTTTTTGTTTCCGCCATCGCGATCCATCACTTGCAAGGCGTAGCGACTGCGTTCGCTGTCGCTCGGCGCGAGCGACACACCGAACGCGATGCGACTCGCGCCGCGCGCATCCACCGGCGACCAGGTCGGCGACGACCACATCCCGGTTGGTTTCGCAAGCGCGGCACTGACCGAACCATCGCGCGCGAGCGCCCACACTTCGAACGTCGGATCATCGCTCGCGGCGCGTGGATTGCCGAGCGGCGCGTGCACGACGCCGATGATGAACCGACTATCGGGCGACCACTCGACGCGCGGAACCCAGACCCAATCGGCGCGCGCGTAAAATGGCGCGAACGTTTTCAACGCGCGGCGCGGCGTGGGATTGTCGTCAGTTGCGCGCTCTTGCGAGTCCACAAATCCGATTTCATTCGCGAACGCGTACGCCAGCGCGCGATTGTCCGGCGCGAACGAAAAATTCGCGCCCCACCAACTGTACGGCGCGGGCATTGCCGGTTTCCAAACCTGGTTCGCCGCGCGCAACGTGATCGCGCCATCACCCAGCGCGAGCGGCGCGATCCACAAATCGTTGCGCGCTTTCCAGCCCGGCGCGCCCGGCGTTTTTTCGCCGGTTGAGTACGCCAGCGCGCGCGCGTCCGGCGACAATTGCGCCCATAACACATCGTTGACGTTCAACGGGCGCGGCACATCATTCGCGACGAGCGTGTCCACGAGCCACAACGAATTAAGCGCGTTCGCGCGCGCGCGCGAAAAAAGTAAATAGCGACCATCGGCGGAAAGTGAAAAGACGCGCCCGTCGAGATCGCCTTCAATCGTGAGCGGACGTTTGTCGCCGCTCGCGCGCCGAATCACCCACGCGTTGCGATGCGCGATGTACGCGAGCGTGCCGGAAATCGGGACGCTCGCGATGCTTCCTTGCGTGCCAAGCGCGAGCACTTCGTCTTTCGGTTGCGCGATGATCTTGCGCGCGGTTTCGCGGCGCGTTGTTTCGACGCCATCTTCAATCGTCAGCGTGTACGTGATCGCGACCGCGCCGTTCGCGCCGAGTTGCAGGACGCGCATTTGTCCATCGGGGTACGCTTCATCGCGCACGACCTGGCGCGTGAATGGAATCGCCTGCGCGATTGGCTCGACGCGCAGTTCGACGCGCGTGATCGTGATCGTCGCGCTCCGTCCGACTTCGGCGAACAATGGCGGCTCGACGCGATCATCATCATCGAGCGGAACGCCTTGCTCGCGCAAAACATCTTCGACCGTGATCGCGAAGGTGTCGAACACGCGGCGTTGCCCATCCACGAGCAAAACGACGCGTTTCGCGGTCGGCGCGCACGCGACGAGAATCAAAAATAAAAATAGGACGCGGGCGAATTTCGTAAACACGGGCGCAAGTTTAGCACAGGTTTCAGGTACGGCAAATTTGAAATTTGCCCTACGTGGTCTTTTCGATTTGACCAAATCGCGCAATCCTCATATAATAGCCCAGCAATTTTTCGAGTGGGGCAAGTTGTCAACTTGCCCTACATTTTCGAGAGAAAGGTTTTCAAAATGGCAGACATTCTTTTGAGCGCGCAACCGCGCGCGGTGATTGGCAAACAAGTGAACGCGATGCGCCGCACGGGAATGATTCCCGCGGTGCTGTACGGCAAGCAGTTGGAAAATCCGCTCACGCTTCAAATTGATGAAAAAACGTTAAAGACTGTCGTTGCCCAAGCCGGGCGCAATCGGTTGATTAAATTGACGATTGATGGCGGCGCGGAACGGCTCGTGCTGACGCGCGATGTGCAACGCAATTCGCTGACGCAACGGATCATTCACGTTGACTTGCAAGAAATTTCGATGAATGAAAAAATCACGACCGAAGTGTCGCTCGTCCTGGTTGGCACATCCCCCGCGGTCACGCGCGGCGAAGGTCTGTTGATTCACGGCATTAACACTGTGTTGATTCGCGTGTTGCCCGCCGATTTGATTCCGCAAATCGAAGTGGATGTTACCCCAATCGAAAGTTTGAATCAATCGCTCTTTGTGCGCGATCTCAAGGTTTCCGACAAGATCGAAATTCGCACTGCGGGCGATGAAATGGTCGCGAAGGTTGTGCCGGTGAAGGAAGAAGTGATCACGACCGAAGCGCCAGCCGTCGCCGCCGAAGTCGAAGTGATCGGCAAGGGCAAGAAGGAAGAAGAAGGCGCGGAAGGCGCGGTGCCTGCCGCCGGTGGCGAAGCGAAAAAAGAAGAGAAAAAATAATCGGTTCGATGTGGAAATCGAGTGGGGCATGCTTGCCCCACTCTTTTTTTGGTTTTTGTGGCGCGGGCGGCTCGCCCGCCATTTGATGCGGGCGAGCCGCCCGCGCCACAGCCCGCGTTACTCTTTTTGCGTTTGTTGGGATTGTGGTATAATGCCGCCAGATAATTTTGGAGTCGAGCGTTTACGCGGTGGTTGATCGGACACGCAACCCGCTAAAGCGTCGAGTCCAACATCTAATTTCCAACATCTAATTTCCAATTTCCGTCGGCAACGGCTAGGAGCGCGTTTCTTGTTCAGCCCCATCAATTCATTCTTGGGATTATTCTCCCGCGACATTGGCATAGACCTTGGCACCGCGAACACGCTCGTGCTCGTGCGCGGCATTGGCATTGTCATTAACGAGCCGTCTGTCGTCGCGATTGAAAAACGCCCCCAGCGCGTGCTCGCGACTGGATCCGAAGCGAAGCAAATGATCGGACGCACGCCGGCGGACATTGTCGCGATTCGTCCACTGCGCGACGGCGTCATTTCCGATTTCGACGTTACCGAAAAAATGCTCGAGTACTTTATCGGCAAAGTTCACGATCACGCGCTCTTGCCTCTGCCGCATCGTCCGCGCATCGTGATCGGAATTCCGAGCGGCGTTACCGAAGTCGAAAAACGCGCAGTGCACGATGCCGCGATCAACGCGGGCGCGCGCGCGGTCTTTCTCGTCGAAGAGCCGATGGCGGCGGCGATTGGCGCGGGCTTGCCGATCACCGAATCGGTCGGCAGTATGATCGTAGACATTGGCGGCGGCACAACCGAAATGGCGGTGTTCTCGCTCGGCGGCATTGTGATCAGTCGTTCGATTCGCGTCGCGGGCGATGAGATGGACGAAGAGATCGTCCGCTATGCGCGCGAAAAATATAACGTCCTGGTTGGCGACCGGATGGCGGAAGAAATTAAAATGGCGATCGGCTCCGCGTTTCCAATGCCCGAAGAAAAAACCGTGATGTTGCGCGGGCGCAATCTCATCACCGGCTTGCCCGAAGCGATTGAAGTGTCGTCGGTCGAAATTCGTGAAGCGCTCGCGAATCCGATCAATCAAATCGTGGACGCGCTGAAAACGACGATTGACGAAACGCCGCCCGAACTCGTTTCCGATTTGATGCAGTACGGCATCGCGATCGCGGGCGGCGGCGCGTTACTGGGTTGCATCGCCGAACGTTTGTCGCAAGAAACGAAAATGCATGTGTACGTCGCCGAAGACCCGTTGACGTGCGTCGTGCGCGGCGCGGGTCAAATCCTCGAAGAACTCGATACACTTCACCGCGTCGTTACGCCCACACGCGGCACCATGCGCCGGTAATTTCAGACTGCGTAGCGTCCCTTTGGGATTTCAAATTGCAGATTGCGAATCTGCAATCTGAAATCCGAAATCTGAAATCCCCTATGTTTGCTCCGAATCGAAACCGCGTCCTGGTTCTCGTTCTGCTCAGCGTCATCGCGTTCCTCACACTCTTACTGTACCAAACTGGACAACTTGCGCCCGTGCAAGACCTCGCGCTGGAATTGATGCAACCATTTTTGCGCGGCGCGCGTGACACCGGCGAAGGCGTCGAAAATGTCGCCGGCTCGTTCGGCGATGTGAACGCATTGCGCGCGGAAATCAAACGTTTGCAAAACCAGGTCAACGAGTTGACGATTCAAGGCGTGCGCGTGCGCGAATTGGAAACCGAGAACGCGACCTTGCGTCAACAACTGCGCTACAAACAAACCAATCCCGATTTCGATTTGCTCGGCGCGGCAATCGTCGAACGCCAGCCGGATCGCGCGCGCGTGATCGGACGCGATCCGTCGAACCTCGCGTGGTACATTATCGTGGATCAAGGAAGCGCGCAAGGCGTCAAGGTCGGAATGCCGATCGTAACGCCGGAGGGTTTGGTCGGACGCGTTACCGCGATTGGAACGAACTGGGCTAAAGTGTTGCTCATTATTGATCCGTCGTCGTCGGTGAACGCGGTAGTGCAATCCACACGCGCGACCGGCGTAACGCAAGGCGATGTGAACGGCAATTTGATCGTCAAGTACGTGCCACAAGGCGAAGCGATCAAAACCGGCGATCTGATTCTCACGTCCGGGATGGGCGGCAGTTTTCCGAAACGACTCGTGATCGGTCAAGTAACCGATGTGTTCAAACGCGATATCGAATTGTTTCAAGAAGCGACGATTAGACCGACGGTGGATTTTACGCGACTCGAATTTGTTTTGATCCTCAAAAAATTTACGCCCGCCGACATCACGCTCGAACCGACGCCGACGCCAACCGCCGCGCCGCGCCCCACGCGCACACTCACGCCAACGCCGACGCAATGACAAATTAGCAAATGACAAATGACAAATGACAAATGGTGAATGACAAATATACCGTGCACGGTCACAAACTGAGGTTTTGCGCGAGACCCGGATTCGACGCTTTAGCGGGTTACCGGTTAGACAAACTACCGCGTAAACGCTCGACTCCAAAAGCGCAATCAGTGACCGAGAGCAGTATAACGAATCACGAATCACGAATCACGAATTACGAATTACGAATTACCATTTACCAATAACAAATGTCCTACTGGTTCCTCATCCCGTTTCTTTTTTTTATCGCGATCATTCAAGCGACCTTGCTTCCGCCCGCGCCCTGGTTTGGCTTGCGCGTGGATGTTCCACTCGTTCTCGTGATCGCATGGGGCATGGTGGGACCGGCGTGGCAAGCCGCGCGCTGGGGCTTTATCCTGGGAATTTTTCTCGACCTCACATCGGGAATGCCCTTCGGCGCGCAGACGCTCGCGCTCACGAGCATCGGCTTGGCGCTGGGCGCGGGGCAAGCGATTTTTTTTCGCGGCAACATCATCGCGCCGCCCATCGCGACCCTGTTCGGCACGCTCGTCTATCATCTCGCGCTGTTGGCGATCCTCGCGCTGACGAAACAACCGGCGCAATGGGATGAAGTGATGCTCCGCGTTACGCTTCCCGCCGCGCTCCTCAACACACTCGCATTACCGCTCGTGTATCTTCCGCTCCGCTGGTTCGCGCAACGTTTGTATCCGCAAATGGATTTTCGGTAATCCGAAAAAATAAAACGCACTGTCATTTCGAGCGAAGCGAGAAATCTCCACCGTTGCGCGCGAGACGCTTTGCGTCGCTTCGCTCGAAATGACGGAAAACGTTTAGCGCGTTAACGCGTTGCCAATTGATTCAATCTAAGGTATAATTTTTTCCGTGACAACTCCAGAGAACGAATACTCGCTTCCCGGCAGTATCACCGAAGAGGAAGTGAAACCACGCGGCAATTTTCGTTTGCTCCGCGGCGCCATCGTCGCCGCGTTTTTGCTTTTGGTTTTGCAACTTGCCAATCTCCAAATTGGACAGGGCGAGTATTATCGCGTGCTCGCCGATCAAAATCGCTACCGCATCGTGCAGATTGACGCGTTGCGCGGCATCATTTATGATCGCGCCGGCAAAATTCTCGTTCACAACGTGCCGTCGTTCAACGCGGCGATTGTTCCGGCGGATTTGCCGGACGAGCAGGAAGAAACCGTCTTTGCCAAACTCGCGCCGATGCTCAAGGTGCCGATTGACACGCTGATCGAAAACACCGCGAGCGACCCGGTCGGCAGTTTGCCCAGCGATTTGGATCGCGTCGTCATTCCGCCTAAGCGCCGTCCTGGTTTGCGCGAACTCGTTTCCAAAGCCGAGCGCGATCCGTTTTCGCCCGCGCTGATTCAAACGAACGTGCCGCGCGAGGTCGCGTTTTATCTCGAAGAAAATCATCTCGATTATCCCGGCGTGCAAGTCGGCTTGGAGCCGGTGCGCGAGTACGTGGATGGCGCGTTGTTCGCGCACATCCTGGGTTATGTCGGACGCATCCCGCGCGAAACGCTCGAACAGTACACGGATTATTCGCCGAACGACCAGGTCGGGTTGACCGGACTCGAGTACACGTACGAACAATTTTTGCGCGGCAAAAAAGGCGAACGCCACATCGCGGTGGATGTCGCGGGACGCCAGGTGCAAAACATCGCCGAGACCGCGCCGGTGCCCGGCAACAATCTCATTCTCACGATTGACGCGGAATTTCAAAAAACGACGCAGACGATTTTGCAAAAAGCGATGCGAAGCGCGCGCGCCAAGCAAGCCGTCGCCGTCGTGATGGATCCGCGCAATGGTGAAATTCTCGCGCTCGTTTCATTGCCAAGTTACGATAACAATTTATTCGCGACCGGCATTTCGGTGGACGATTACACGAATCTCGCGCAAGACCCACTGCATCCGCTCGTCAATCAAGCGATCACCGGGCAGTACCCGCCCGGCTCGACGTTCAAATTAATTCCGGCGAGCGCGGCATTGCAAGAACGCGTCGTGGACATCAACACGCGCATCACGACGCCCGGCGTGATCTGGGTGCCGAACAAGTACTATCCCGATGATCCCGCGCTCGCGCAACCGTTTTACGATTGGTACAAACCTGGTTTCGGCGCGCTGACAATTCGCGAAGGGCTCGCCGTTTCGTCGGATGTTTTTTTCTACAAAATTTTGTTCGGCATCGGCGAATTGACCGGGATTGATTTGCCGGGCGAAGCAAAAGGTCTCGTGCCCGATCCGACCTGGAAACGCAAAACGATTGGCGACATCTGGACGACCGGCGATACGTACAATATGGGCATCGGTCAGGGTTACGTGCTGGCGACGCCGTTGCAAGTCGCGCAGTTCACGGCGGTTGTCGCGAACGGCGGCACGTTATACAAACCGCAACTCGTTCACAAAATCGTGGATGCGGAAGGACGCATCATCAAACCGATTGAGCCGCAAGTGATTCGCAAAATCGCGATTGATGATGCGAACCTGGGATTGGTACGCGAGGGCATGCGAATCGCGGTAACGAGTGGCACTGCCGTGCGCGCGAATCTCGCGGAGGTTACGGTCGCCGCAAAAACCGGGACGGCGGAATTTTACGGACCGAAAGTGAACGGGCATTTGCCGACGCACGCGTGGTTCACCGCGTTCGCGCCGTACGAAAATCCGCAACTCGTCGTTACGGTTTTTGTTTTCGGCGGCGGCGAAGGATCGGAAACGGCCGCGCCCGCGGCGACGGAAATTTTGAAAGCGTACTTTCGTTTGGCGAACGATGCGCCGCTCGCGAGCGCGACGCAACTCGTTACGCCGCCGGTCGCGCCGCGTCCGCAAACGAGCAACACCGGTCCCGCCGCGACCGCGCGCAAGTACACGGGGCGCGTGATCGGACAAGACAACTGGGGCGAACTCCCCGGCATTTTCGGCACGGTCGTGGATGCAAGCGGACGCGGCATCAATGGCGTGCGCGTCGTTACCGACAAGTGCGAGGGAAGCGCGGTCTTTACCGCGACGACGGACGGCTATGGCGCGTTTCGTTTCAATGGCGTGTATTGGAAAGATTCGTCGCGTTGGTGCGTGCGAATGATCGCGCCGACCGAATCCGATCCGCTCGCGATTGATGTTCTGCCGTACAAACGGTACACGGTGCAATTTGTTCCAGTTCAATAGTGCAATAGTGCGTTAGTGCATTAGTGCGATAGTGGATGTGTTCAACTATCGCACTAATGCACTAACGCACTAACGAACTAACTATGAGCTTTGTTTCATTCAAAGGCACGCGCGAAGGATTGAGTATCACGCTCGGCGATGGCGGCTGGCGCGAGATGATGAGCGAGTTGACGAACCAACTCGGTCGCCCCAGCGCGCAATCTTTTTTTCGCGGCGCGCGCGTTCTCCTCGAAACCGGCGGACGCGCGGTCGCGGTCACGCAGATCGAAGAGTTGATCGCTCTGCTCGCGCAACACGATATGACGCTCGTCTCGGTGATGGGTGAAGCGCACGCGCAAGCGAATTTCAACCAATTGCGCGCGACGATTCCACCGCCGGAATTGCTCGCCGAAGAAACGCGCGCGGCGCAAGCGCGCGAAACCGAACCGCTCGTCATTCGTCGCACGATTCGCTCCGGGCAAGTGGTGCGCCATGCCGGGATGGTGATCGTGCTGGGCGATGTGAACCCGGGCGCGGAAGTGATCGCGAACGGCGATGTGATTGTGTGGGGCAAATTGCGCGGCGTCGTGCACGCGGGCGCGGCGGGCGATCTGCGCGCGACCGTCGGCGCGTTGATCCTGATGCCGACGCAACTTCGCATCGGCGATCACATCGCGCGCGCGCCGGACGAGAAACGCGTTCTGCGGTGGCCCGCCGAAATCGCGCGCGTGCGCGACGGACAAATTATTGTTGAACCGTGGGGAACGTCGTAACGGAGGAATCAATGCCAGGACAGGTTTTGACGATCACATCCGGCAAAGGCGGCGTCGGCAAAACGACGACGACCGCGAACCTGGGTGTTGCGCTCGCGCGCCGCGGCAAACGCGTCGTGTGTCTCGACGCGGATATCGGTTTGCGGAATCTCGATGTCGTGATGGGTTTGGAAAATCGGATCGTGTTTGATTTGGTAGATGTGATTGAAGGGCACGCGAAATTGCGTCAGGCGTTGATCAAAGACAAACGTTTGCCGGAATTGCATCTTTTACCGGCGGCGCAAAAACGCGACAAGACCGCGGTCACGAGCGAGCAAATGATCGCGCTGTGCAACGATCTCAAAAAAGAATTTGATTTTATTTTGATTGATTCGCCCGCCGGGATCGAAAGCGGCTTCAAGTACTCGATCGCGCCGGCGGATCGCGTGATCGTCGTGGTAACGCCCGAAGTGTCCTCCGTGCGCGATGCGGATCGCGTGATCGGTTTGGTCGAGTCGCAAGAAAAACCGAGTCCGCAGTAAATTCTCGCGATTGAATTGCTCGGCATCGTGCCGGAAGATGAAACGATCATCACCTCGACGAACAAGGGGCACCCGGTCGCGCTCGAAGATCGGACGACCTCCGGCGCGGCATTTTCGCGCATCGCGCAAAGATTGCTGGGCGAGCAAGTGCCCTTCCAGGTTTTTCACGATTCACCCGGTTTGCTGGAACGCCTGGCGCGTTTCTGGAAGTCGCAGTAAAGGGGGCGCAATGGATTTTCTCGCGCGCGTATTTGGACGTTCGCCCCGGAGCGCGAATGTCGCGAAAGAACGTTTGCAACTCGTGTTGGCGCACGACCGCACGAACATTTCGCCGGAGACGCTCGGCGTTTTGAAAGATGAAATCATCAACGTGATTTCCCGGCACGTCGAGATTGATCGCGAGAATGTCGAGGTGTCGTTTTCGCGCACGGAACGTTCGCAACGGTTGGTCGCGAACATTCCGTTGATCGGCGCGCGCAAGGCGCGCAAGTAGATAATGTCATGTCGAACGCAGTGAGACATCTCCCGGACTCGACGCTTTAGCGGGTGGCTGGTCGGACAAG
Organism: Chloroflexota bacterium; assembly: GCA_016223105.1. Classification (GTDB taxonomy): domain Bacteria; phylum Chloroflexota; class Anaerolineae; order UBA4142; family UBA4142; genus JACRPR01. Next base: position 27,192 of record JACRPR010000079.1, read on the forward strand.
TCACCGCGTAAACGCTCGACTCCTATCACGGAGATTTCTCGCTACGCTCGAAATGACGGCGCCAAGAAATTATGGAACGATCCGCGCATCCGCGTTTCGCGCATTTTGATTTTTGGCTCGTCGGCGCGACCTTGCTTCTCACACTCATCGGCGTCGCGATGATTTACAGCGCGACCGCGTGCATCACCGGCGAAGCGCTCGATTGGGCAAGCCCCGCGTTGCGCCAAGTGATTTACGCGATTCCGGGTTTGATCGGCATGGCGTTCTTCACCGCGATTGATTATCGCGTGTGGGGCGCGTTGCGCTGGCTCATCTGGGGCGGCATGGTTGGATCGCTCGCGCTGGTTTTTGTGATCGGACAATTACTGCACGGCGCGACGCGCTGGATTGACCTGGGATTCTTTTTATTCCAACCGTCCGAGATCAGCAAGCTCCTCGCGATCCTGGTCGTCGCGAAATATATGGCAGATCACGAAGAACAAATGGCGCGCTGGCGCAACCTGGGTGTGTCGTTCGCGCTCGTCGCACTGCCGATGGCGTTGATCTATATTCAACCGGATCTCGGCACGACGATTGTGCTGGGCGCGACCTGGGGCATGATGGCGCTGTCCGCCGGGATGCGCTGGCGCGATGTGTTGATCATCATCGCGATTTTTACGGTCGCCGCGGTGCCGATTTTTCAAAACCTGCGCGCGTATCAGCAGGATCGCATTCTGACGTTTCTCGATCCCGCGCGCGATCCGCTCGGTTCCGGCTACAACGTTACGCAAGCGCGCATCGCGATTGGCGCGGGCGGCTTGTGGGGCGTGGGCTATTGCAGTGGCACGCAAAGTCAATTGCGCTTTTTGCGAATTCGCCACACCGATTTTATTTTTTCCGTGATCGGCGAAGAGCTGGGCTTTATCGGCGCGCTGTTCGTGCTCGCGCTGATCATTTTTATTTTGTGGCGCTTGATTCGCGCCGCGCAACTCGCGCGCACGCCGTACGGCAAACTGCTCGCGCTCGGCATCGCCGCGGTGATTTTTATTCAGAGTTGGATCAATCTCGCGATGAACCTGGGATTGTTGCCGGTCGTCGGCGTGCCGTTGCCGTTCGTCAGTTCCGGCGGCAGTTCGCTCATCACGCTCTTGTCGTCGCTCGGCATCGCGCAGAGCGTTTTACTGCGCCACTCGGGATTGCAATTGGAGGGCTCGGGGGGCAAGTATGTGTGAGTGAATTGCAGATTACAGATTTTAGATTGAAAAACCTTCGCGGCATTGATCCGCGACAAACCAGGTTTCTTGGAGAAACCTGGTTTCTTGTTTATTCGCCGCGTGCAAAATTTCCGGCATCATTCTTTTGCCCGGTGAATGTGTAATCCGTCGGTAACGCGGCTTCGCTCGTTCGCACCGCACCAAACGCGTACGCTACGTGTGTTTGCCGCGACACAAGCGCGCCGGTTGCGCCATTGCTCGCAACACTCGTTGAACCCAGGTGGTCGCCGTGCAAGTACGTTACAACGCTTCCTTGTTTCATCGCGACGCGTTGCGCGCCAAAGTAGTAATACTTGGCCGCGACGCCGTTCGTTACCTCGTACCAATTGCCGATGTAGTACGTCGTCGCGCCGCTGACTGTCTTCTTCACGCGCGTAACAGTGGAAATAGATAGCCAATCTATCCTTGCTTTCCATAGAGATCTTCCGGTCTTGAAAGTGATTTCCATTCCAGGTCCTGGCTACGAATCAAGACGCAGTTTGTCAAAGCATTCCGCGTCACGAGTTCTTTAACCCTTTCAGTGACCAGGATAAACTGATAGCCAGTGACTGTGAAAAAATCAGATCCATCCCACACTCGTTCATCAACGATGATCCCATTGCGAAACGACGAGTATTTTTTCATACCGCAATGTGGACATGTGTAGATCAAACGGATGCCAGATATGGGATCTGCGTCTCCTCCTTTACCTGTAACAACCAATTCCCAAAGCGTAGGTGGTTCGATTAGTTTTTTGTTTCTTTGGGTTTTCAGTTTTACCATTGCCGGATTGACTGTGAAACCTGTGAGTCCTGCTTCACGAAAAAGTAGCAAAACCTTATTGGTGATCAGACAATCGCTCACCCAAGTCCATATAAAATCTCCCACTTTACGAGAAGGAAGAATAACGGCTAGATTGCCAATCCGTATCCCTTGCCGTTGGTGACCCGGATATACAGGGCAAC
>JACRPR010000063.1:0-9618 GCA_016223105.1 Chloroflexota bacterium
AGGTGATCGCCGCGCGCGATCCACGAATCGCGCGGAAACTCGGCGCGCGCGCGCGCGAGGGCATCGGCGATGCCCTGCCCTGCCGCGAGCAATGCAATCGCGACCGCCATTGCGCGCGCGGCATAAACGCCGTCCTCCGCGTTCGTTACCTGCGCGTCGAATTGCGCGATCTGCGCGGCGCGATCCGCGTCGCCCGCGCAGAACACGCCAATCGGCACGGCGCGCGCGACAGCCGAATCGTCATAGTGCTGGGGATTGTCGTTGCCGGTCGCGGGCGGTTGCAAATCGCGTTTGAAATTTTCGATTGCCGCGCGTTCCGAAAAACCGGTCAACACCTGGTCGGCAATCGGCACGATGCGTTCGCGCCACGCCGTCGAAAAAGTATCGGCGGAAATTTCGCGCGCGTTCAAAATCGTTTGTGCGGTGAACACCGCGTACTCAGTGTCATCGGTCGGAAACGGTTCGAGCGTTTCGGGCGCGTTGCGATGTGTGAATGGCATTGTCAAACGCAGGATGCGATTGCGCGCCGAGTCGCGATTCGTGCGCCACAAAAATTCGCGGCGGCGTTCGACGAATTGATGCGTGCGATGAAAGAGCGCGGGAAAAGAAATCGCGTCGCCATACGCGAGACCCAGGAGCGCGCCGTAGGATTTTTCAAAAATGGACATGGTATCACCTGTCATTGCGAGGAGCGAAGCGACGAAGCAATCCCCGATCCGACGCGGGAGATTGCTTCGCTACGCTCGCAATGACAATCAGGCAACGCGTTTGATGCTGTCAATGATCGTGCCGTCAACCCAGGTTACGACGCCAATCGTTTGATCGCCGACGCGCGCGGACTGCGGCGCGCCGCCGCAGATCGCTTCGACTTCGGCTTTCAAATCGTGAATCGAACGCACCGGCAATTTCGATCCGCTCAGGGCGTCGAGCAAATCCTGGCGCCGCGGATTGATCGCGATGCCGCGCTCGGTAACAATCACATCAATCAGTTCGCCCGGACCACACAAGGTTGTAACGCGCTCGCGAATAACCGGGATGCGATCGCGAAAGGTCGGCAGAGTGAGAATCGTGCATCGCGCGAATAAACCATCTTGCCAGCCGCCGATGCCGTGCAGTAAATATCCGTCCGAGTGCGTAACGACGTTTGCGTTGAAATCCACATCCACTTCGGTCGCGCCCAGCACGATGCAATCGAGCAGTGACGCGAAATTGCCTTTGCCGTGATAACTGTAACTTGTGAACGGACTCGTTGCAATGTGCGCGGGATGATCGCGCAGAGAACGCACACCATCGAGATCGAAACTTTGTCCATCGAGAATGTAATCGGTTAAACCCTCGTTCAATAATTCGACGAGCGGGCGCACACTGCCGCCGCGAATGAATCGCGCTTTCGTATTCGTCGCGCGCATCATCGCGCCAAGAAAAATCGTGAACGCGAGCGAGATGCCGCCCGCGCCGGCTTGAAATGAAAAACCCTGCCGCATAATTCCGGCATCGCGCACAAACTGCGCGGCGGACTCGGCGATCAATAATTGATCCGGCGATTTCGTGATCTGCGTTGTGCCGGAAACAATTTTCGCCGGATCGCCGACCTGGTCTACGACGACAACCTGGTCAACGTAATTGCCTTGAATATGCCAGGGCACGCACGGAAACGGGACGAGCGTATCCGTAACCGCGATGACGTGATCGGCGTACTGCGAATCGGCGAGCGCGAATCCGAGCGGACCGCACGCGGCGCGTCCGCCGACGCCGGAACAATTGCCGAACGCATCGGCGGCAGGCGCGGCGATGATCGCGATGTCAATGCGCGTGTCGCCGTCCTGGATCGAACGATAGCGACTGCCGTGCGAGCGCAGAACCGCCGCGCCGCGCATTTTGCCGAGCGACGCGTAACGACCGAACGCCGCGTGCAAACTGCCTTCGACGTGATGAATTGTGCCGGCGTCGAGATACGCGAGCAAGGGCGCGTGGCACGGAAAGACCGCGGTCGGATACCACACGAGATCGCGCACGCCCAATACTTTTGCGGACGCGAAAACCTGGCTCATCAACAAATCACCGTCGCGAAAATGATGATGCGAAGAAATCGTCATTCCATCGCGCAAGCCGGCGCGACGCAATGCTTCGATCAAACTTGGCGCGACCTTGTTGCCATCCGGCGCGTACTGCGCGCACGAGCGAATCGGCGGCGCGGCTTTGCGACCTTGCGGCAAAAATTTTCCGACGCCTTGATATGGAAGCGTTTCACGCCCATTGACCTGGGTTGGCACGATTCGCCCGGCGGCATTTTCAATGTATTGCATTTCAATTCCTTAAATAGGACGCGGACGAACGCGGACAAACGCGGATTTTTTATTTTTATCCGCGTTCATCCGCGTTTGTCCGCGTCCCATTATTCAACCTCTCTCACGCGCGGCTCCCATTCGGCAGGGAGACAATCCATCGCACGCGCGATGCGAATCGTGCGATGCGCGCGTGCGACGACCGGTGCGTCAATCATTTTGTTGTTCAACGCGATCACACCCAGCCCCAGCACGCGCGCTTGCTTGAACGCGATCGCGATGCGACACGCGTTTCGTTCGGCAATTGTTCCGGCGTCGGCGCAAACGCCGCGTGCGCGATCGGAACCTGGCGCGGATGCAAACAACCGATGCCTTCAAAACCGAGAGCGCGTGCGTCATTCACGAACGCGCGCAAACCGGTTTCGTCCGCGACATCGCTGAACACCGATCCGAGCGGCGTCACACCCGCGGCGCGCGCCGCGTTCACGATTTGACTACGCGCCCACAACGTTTCGCGACCTTCCGCGGTGCGTTCCGCGCCAATGTCTTTCGTATAATCTTCGAGACCCAGCCCCAGCGCGATCACGCGCGGCGATGCGCTCGCGATTTCGAACGCGCGCAAAACGCCGCGCGCGCTTTCGATGATCGGAATTAGAAATGGAGATTGGAGATTGGATGGTGGATGGTGGACGGCATTGTTTCCAACTTCCAATTTCCAATTTCCAATTTCCAAATCTGGAGATTGCTTCGCCGCTTCGCGGCTCGCAATGACAGATTCGACCGCGCGCACCTCGTCCGCGTCTTCGACTTTGGGAAGCAAGATTGTGTGGACGCCGTGCGCGATGAGCGCGCGCGCGTCGTCGAGACCGCGCGGGAGTTGATTGACGCGCACCATTTTTTCCGCGCCGTAAAAATTCACCGCGCGCAACGCGTTGCGAACGAGCATCTGCGCCGCATCTTTTTCGTCCGGCGAAACCGCATCTTCGAGATCGAGAATGATCGCGTCCGGTTTGTGCAACCCCGCGTTGATAAAAAATTTTGGCGTGTTGCCGGGCAGATACAAACGCGTGCGGCGCAAGCGTTCGCGCGTGATCGCGTACTGCGCGGCGGGATTGATCTCAGGCAAGCAGACGCGCGAATTGTCCGGGCGCAAACGTTTCACCGCGGTTTCGATGCGCGCCATCATCGTGAACGGCAACGCGCCGCTGTCTTCCATCGTCAGCGATAAATCGGACGCATCGAGCGCGGTTAGTGTTGATGCGATCAATGCGCGGATCGAATCGCCGTACAACGCTTCGACTTTGCTTTTGATTTGAATAGTTGGCGCGGCGGATTCTTCAACGAGCACCCAGCAATCGGAGCGAACATCCGCACCGCGCGTTCCGGCGCTAGCAGAACTAGTTGTCATCCTCATTCCATTTTCACCGCCGAGGTGCAAAGGGCGCAGAGAAAAAAATTTCTCTGCGTCACGGCGGTGAAATCAAAATTATTTTTCGATTCGAGCGACAAGTTCTACGGCAACATTTTCAATGTTCATTCCCGCGACGAAACCGATGCACTTGCCGGGCGCGACCGTCGCGCGCGCGAGCCAATGCGGCGGGATAAAATACCGCCCCACGCATGCGCCGGCGAGCGAACCGACAATCGCGCCAATCGTGTCCGCGTCGCGACCCAAACTCACGCCCGCCGGAATCGCGCGTTGCAGATCGCCGCGCGTCGCGAGGAACGCGCCGAACGCGAGCGGCACCGCTTCGGTGACCAGGTCTGCCCAGTGCCACCACGACACGACCAATTCATCGCTCAACTTTTCGAGCGCGGCGTCGAGATCGTCCGGCAAATTTTGCGCGATGCGCGCGGCGCGAGTCAACGCGCGATGCGTCCACGAATTTTCCGGCGCGGCATCGAGCGCGGCGCGCATCATTTCGTCCGGCGACGCGCCGATCATCGCGACACTGATCGCGGCGGCGACGGCTTGCGCGGCGAAAATTCCATCGCGCCCGTTCGACACACTGCCGAGCGTAACCGCGAGTTTTGCCGCAAGTTGCGGATTGCCGGCGGCGATAATGCCAGCGGGACTGATCGCCATCGCGACGCCATCGCTCCACATTTGGTGACCGAACGCGCCCGATTGTGGCGCGTGCAATCCCGCGACCAGGTTGTGCGTCGAGATCACGTCGCTGAATCCACCGGGGCGATACGCGCGATTCGGCGCGAGCAATTTATCGCGCCATTCGCGTTCGACATCTTCGGGCGTGATGCGCGCACCATACGTCGCCAACAAGTGCGCGTTGAACAATGTGAAATCCGTATCGTCCGTGCCGACGGCGGCATCGCTCACAAAACCGGTGATGTGCCCGTACTGCGCGCGAATTTCGGCGGACGTGCGTCCTTCGACCGGCGCGCCCATCGCGTCGCCGATGGCAACGCCGAGGAGTGCGCCTTGCGCGCGGTGAATGAGGGATTGGTAATTGGTGATTGGTAATCGGTAATTCATTTCGCACATTGGATCGAAATCCACTCGATTGTATTTTTGATTCCGTCCGCTTCTTCGCCGCCGAGCGTGAGGACGCGATGGTTGAATGGCACTGCCGCGAACCAGGATCGCGGGACGCGCATCGGTGGTGGGTTACAAATTTTTCCGGTGCGCGGATCAACGCGCTCGACCAAACCCAGGAATCCTTCGCGATTGAAACCGCCCGCGATAATGATCGCGTCGTCCGCAACGACGGTCGCCGTCCAGGTGCGCGACGCGATTTTCCAATCGAGCGTTTGCCAGGCGGCGCGCGCGGGATCGTACCGTTCGACCAGATTGAGATAACCGTCGCCCGCGACGTATCCGCCAATCGCGTAGAGCGAATTTTCAAACGCGACCAGCGTCAAGCCGCGGCGCGGCGCGTGCAATCGCGCGAGCGTGCGCCATTGTTGCGCGTCGAGATCGTACGCTTCGACGACATCGAGATAGCCGTCGAGATCGCCATCGTTCACGCCATCGAATCCACCGGCGACGACGATGCGCCGACCCAGCAATGCCGCGGCGGGCTCGCGTCGCGGCGTTGGCAAATGCGTGATGATGCGCCAAACATTTTCGCGCGGTGAAAAAATTTCAAGCGCGGAAACGAGTCCGCGTTCCGCGCTCCATCCGCCGATGACCCAGATCGAATCGTCCGCGACGACGCTCGCGTGTTGACTGCGCGCGATGTTCAGCGGCGGCGCGGGTTGTGCGCGCAATGTTTGCGGATCAATCACCTCGACCAGATCAAGTTGCGTTGCTTGCCCATTCCAGCCACCCATCGCGTAGATACGATCGTCGAGCAACGCGGCGGTGAACGCGCGGCGCGGAGTCAACTCTGATCGCGCGAAACAGGCAACGAGAAAAATGAGAGATGCAAGATGCAAGATGCAAGATGAAATCCAATTCGCGTTCTTCACCATTTTCATCCTGCATCCTTCATCCCTCATCCTTTAATCCCCACATTCGCGATTCCACCGATTAAATATTTTTGCGTCAAGAAATAAATGATGACGCACGGCGACATCGCCAAAAGCGATCCCGCCATAATCATCCCCCACTGGATATTAAAGCGCCCTTTGAGCATATTCAACCCGAGTTGAATCGTGTAATCGTCATAGTTGCTCAAGTAGATCAGCGGATTCAAAAAGTCGTTCCACTTCCACAAGAACGTCAGCACGGTGATCAACACCATCGGTGGAATGCAGAGCGGCATAATAATCCGCACGAAAATATCCCAGGTCGTCGCGCCGTCAATGCGCGCGGCTTCGTCGAGACCGCGCGGGAGCGTCATAATGGACTGGCGCATCAGAAAAATAAAAAACGCGGCGCCGAAAAACGCGGGGACGATGAGCGGCAAGTACGTGCCGACCCAGCCCAGTTTTTGAAACAACGCGAACGTTGGAATCAATGTAACCTGGTGCGGAATCATCATCGTCGAGAGCAAAACCATAAACAGAAAATCGCGTCCGGGAAAGCGCAAGCGCGCGAACGCGAACGCGACGATACTGCACGACACGACACGACCGATGATATTGAAAATCGCGATGAACAGCGTGTTGGCGGCAAAGCGGATGAACGGAAGGCTTTCGATGACGCCGGTGTAATTGTCCCACCGAATCGGATCGGGGAAAATGTTGGGGGGCCATGCAAAAATTTGTTTGGCGTCTTTGAACGAGGTGAGCAAAACCCAACCGACCGGAATTCCGATCACGACGACCGCGAGAAAAAGCAGAATCAGAAACACGGCAATCGAGTTGGCGCGGCGCACGAGGGCATGCGATGAAAACGCGCGCGCGCGTGGTTGAGATGCGGTGAGTGTCGTCATCGTTTACCTCTTGGCTTCCGATTCATAGTACACCCACAAGGGCGAACTCTTGAACACGAGCGCGGTAAAAATCATAATGATAATTCCCAGGATCCACGCGAGCGCGGAGGCGTAGCCCATTTCAAAATCGGTGAACGCGGTGCGGAACATATACAGCATATAGAACAAGGTCGAGCGCATCGGTCCGCCGTCGGTGATGATGTATGCGGCGGTGAACACCTGGAACGCGTCAATCGCTTCCATCACGAGTTGGAAGAACAAGGTCGGCGTCAGCATCGGAATCGTGACGTTCCATAATTTCGACCACACGCCCGCGCCATCCATCTCGGCGGCTTCGTACAAATGCGGCGGAATGTTTTGCAAGCCCGCGAGATAAATGATCGCGCTTCCGCCGACGCGCCACAAATTCATCAGCACGATGCTCAACAGCGCGGTGTCCGGATCGAAAAACCATTTCGGACCGGGAATGCCGACCGCGCCCAGGAGCGAATTGATCACGCCGTAATCGGGATTGAGCAACCACATCCACATCAACGCGACCGCGACGCCGGATAAAACCGTCGGCAGATAAAAGATGGTGCGAAAGATGCCGATGCCGGGCAAGGGGTGATTGAGCAAGAGCGAGAGCGCGAGCCCGGCGACCAGGTTCAGCGGCAACGCGATAATGACATACGTGAACGTTACGCGCAATGCTTGGAAAAAATCGCGGTCGCGCGTGAACATTTCGATGTAATTGTCCAAGCCGATCCACTGCGCGTCGGTCGTGATGCGCCAATTGGTGAAGCCAAAATAAAACGAAGCGATCATCGGACCCAGGGTGAAGACGAGAAAGCCGATCAACCAGGGACTGATGCCGATGTATCCTTCGATGGCTTCGCGAGTTGCGGGGCGGCGAATGTTCATGTTTAGAAATTGGATGTTAGAAGTTGGAAGTTGGAGTTGGACGTTACCAGCATCCAACTTCCAACCTCCAATTTCCAACATCTAAACCACTACGAGAGCCCGAGTTTCTTGCGTTCGTCGTCCACCATTTTTTGCGCGTCGGGCACGGCTTTGTCGAGCGCGCTCTGAATTTCACTGCGTTTGATCTTGCCCAGGTAAATTTGATCGTACAATTCCTGGTTCAAGCGCGTGACCTTGCTAAAGTACGGAAAGCGTCCCGAAAATTCCCAGACTTGGCGCGTCTGCAAAATTTTCGAAAAGAATTGGAACCGCGAATCTTTGGACGCGGGATGGCTTGCCCACAACGCCGGGATCGTCGGCGTGAAATCATGTCCCCGGTTCATCAGGAATTTTTGACCTGGTTCACCAGTAAACCACTTCAAGTACTCCCACGCGGCGTCCTTGTTTTTGCTCGCGTTCGGAATACCGATTTGCAACGTCCAGCCGTTCGTGATGACGTCTTCGCCCGCGACAGTCGGATTGTGGATCAAACCAAACTTGACGCCGGCTTTGTCAACGAGTTGGAACTGTCCATTGTTGAGCGGCGCAAAACCGAGTCGCCCGGTGATGAACAGATCGAGCGGACCAGTGCCGCCGGTTTGTAAAACCTGGAACTCGGCGGCGGTGGGCACCGCGCCGGATTGCGCGAGGTCGTAGAAAAATTCGAACGCCTTGACCGCTTTCGGTCCGTTCATATACCCCGCGACCGTCTTGCCATCTTCACTGAACGGGCGCGCGCCGAACGCGAACATTTCCGCGCGCCAAATGCGTGTTTGCATCGTCGCGCCAAAAATTTTCTTGTCGCGATTTGTGAGCTTGACCGCATCGTCCAAGAACTGTTGCATCGTGTAACCCCATTCGGGAGTCTTGATGCCTTTATCCGCAAGCAAGGCGGTGTTGTAATAGTAAATCGTCGCGCCGACACCGATGGGCATGCCGATGATCTTGTCGCCAAAGCGGCAACGCGAATCGAAATGGACTTTGGAATACATCGCGATATCCACTTTGTCGCGCGCGATGTACTCGCGCAGATCGGTCGCTTGCGGAAACCAGCCCGCGTCCCAGAACGTCGTAACATCCGGCACGCCAGAGCCGGTGCCAAGCACGGCATTCATTTTTTCCGAAAAGCCATCGTCCGGCAAAAAGGTCTGTTTCATCTTGACCCAGGATGCCGCCGGACTTTTCGCGAATTCTGCGGCGAGCGCTTCTTGATCGGCTTGATTGCCGACATCCGCGCCGGCAACCGTCCACCAATCAATGTTCACAACCGGGCGCGCGGTCGGTGGAATCGCAGTCGGCGCGGCTGGAACGGCAGTTGCCGCGGGCTTGGGCACATCGGTCGGTTTGATCACCGGCGCGATAGTCGGTACCGGTGTCGCGGTTGGCGCGGGCGCGCACGATGCGATCACCGCGCCAGCGGTGGCGAGTACGCTCGCGCGCAAAAATTCGCGGCGCGATAAAATCTGGTCAGACATTTTTTCTCCTCCTCGAACATCGAAATTTTTTATTTGATCGTTTGGGGATTTGGATTGTTTTAAGATTCGCGTTGCCTCCTTTCTGTTTATTGGTGTAGGGGCGAAGCATTTTTTCGCCCGAAGTTCGGGCGAAAAAATGCTCCGCCCCTACTACGAAATAATTTCACCGAATCAAATCCGCGAGTTGAGTTGCTAAATCTACAATGTCTTCATCGGCGGCGAATTTCAAACACACGCCCGCCGGTTTGCGAACGGTTTGAACCCAGGTTGATGGAATGACCTCAACGCCATACATCGCGCCGGACAATGCGCCGATCACCGCGCCGAGCGTGTCCGCGTCGCGACCAAAGTTGCATGCCCAAAACATTCCGCGTTTGAAATCGCCCTGGGTCAAACGCAAGAGCGCGTAGATTTGCGGAATCGCTTCGGGGCTGGCGGAATGAGAAGGCGTCCACAGTTCGGTGTGCAAACGTTCCCACGCGTTCTCAATAGTTTTTTCTTCATCGCAAATTTTCATCGCGCGATTCATTGCGCGTCCCAGCCAACTATCGCGCGGAATTTGCGCGATGCCGGTCGCGA
>JACRPR010000063.1:9748-25758 GCA_016223105.1 Chloroflexota bacterium
TTCTTCGACCGACGCGTTGACCATCGCGACAGCAACACTCGCGGCAACCGCTTGTGCCGCCCAGATGCCATCCGCGAAATGACTGATTTGCGATTCGATCTCCGCGAGCGCGACCGCGCGTTGCACATCGCCCGCACACATAATGCCGATGGGCGCGATTCGCATCGCCGCGCCGTCGTCATAATGCGCGACGTTATCGCGACCGGAGAGCGGCGGCTTGAGCCCGCGTTGCAAATTCGCGACCGCGCCGTACAACGGTTGTCCGCCGCGATCAAACATTCCGCCTTGATCGAGAATGCGTTTTTGCCACGAGCACATCAGCGCGTCCGGCGTGAGTTGACCGGCACAATCAACCAGCGTGCGCGCGGTGAGCAGAGCAAACTCGGTGTCATCGGTGCTTTTCGCGTTCCCGTACAGATTCGTGACGATGCCATAGCGTTTGCGAAATTCGTCTTGGCGACCCAAGTCACCGAGCGCATCGCCAACGGCAAGCCCCAGCAAACTGCCGCGTGCTTTGGTTTCGCACAAGGTTCGATTCGCGATCAATTCGGCGCGTGAAAGCATAGGTTTCCTTTTGAATTATTCTGGGAACGTTCCCACGAATGAGCCACAAAAATCAGCCGCGCGGCGGCGCGACGGAACCGCGCTCGATCAATTTACACGGCAGAACACACCGCCGCCCTTCGCGCGGGGCTTTGCCCTCGATCCGTTCGAGCAGTAAATGCGCGGCTTGGCAACCGATTTCGTATTTCGGTTTTGCCATCGTCGTTAAACCGGGCATCGTCATCGCCGCCGGGTAAATATCGTCCATTCCAATCATCGAGAGATCGCGCGGGATGACGAGACTGGCTTCTTGCGCGGTTTGCATCGCGGCGACCGCGAGAATATCGTTCGAGCAAAAAATCGCGGTGGGGGGTTGCGCCACATTCAGCAACACGCGCATCCCGCGTTGCCCGCCCGCGCGTTCGAACGGCACTTCGACGAGGAGCGTCGGATCAAAAACCAGGTCGCGTTGTTTGAGAAAATCGCGATACGCGCGATAACGCGCGCGTCCTGGGTCGGCATTGTAATGCCCGTCAATGAAGCCGATGCGCCGATGCCCCATTTGAAACAGGTACGTTAATGCGTCAAAAGTGCCTTGAAAACTGTCGGATCCGATCATATCCATTCCGGGAAAACCATCGCGCACGCCGAGAATGATTGTGGGGATATTCGCCGCGCGGAGTTCGCGACTGTGAATGACCGTGGGATTGATTGCGATGCCATCGAAGCGATTGCGGCGCGCGGTTTTGAGAAATGCGTTTTCGCGTTGCGGATCGCGATCACCGTTGCCGACGACAACGGAATAACCGGGACGTTCAAGCGTATCTTGCAAACCGCGCGCGACTTCGGACCAAAACGGGTTGGCGATGTCGGGGGTGATCAGCATCACCATAAATGTCCGCGCGGTGCGAAGCATACTTGCAATCGCGTTGTGTTCGTAACCGAGTTTGCGAATCGCGCGCGTAACGGCTTGCCGCGTTTCTGTTTTGACGGACGCGGCATCGCCCTGCAGAACGCGCGAGACGGTAGATTTCGAAACACCGGCGGCGCGGGCGACGTGAATAATCGTGGGACGAGTTGAATTTTTGGAACGCGGATTCATTTGAGGTCAAACCACTCTGTTCGGCTGAACGCGCACGTCAAAAAATGGGAACGTTCCCAAGCGCGATTATAGGATATTCCAATTTGTTTGTCAATATACAATTTTTGAATGAAAGCAAACGGTGCGCCGATGCTTGGGTTTGGCGATTTGCCGTCACGCGTGGTATACTCGCGCCGATTTTACAACGAAGGGAAATAACAACGTGAGTCAAGTTGCGATATTGAAAACATCTCCGCGCACGGTTTTCGCCGATTATCATCGGTTGATGAATCTCGCCGGCTATCAGCAAGTCATCGATCGGCGCGCGGACACTGCGCTCAAAGTCAATATCTCGTGGCACTTTTTCTTTCCGGGCAGTTCGACGACGCCGTGGCAAATGGATGGCGTGATCCGCGCGCTGAAACAGGACGGGTACGATCCGAACCTGATTCACGCGTGCCACAATCGCACGGTCGTAATCGACGCGCACCTGGGCGAGCGCGAGAATAAACAACTGAACGTCGTCGAGCATCACAACCTTCGCAACATTCATCTCTACGAAGGCGAAGAGTGGATTCACATTCGCGACGCGGTCGGCGATCTCACCAAAGAATTTTTGTGCTTGAACGAGGTTTATCCCGGCGGATTTCACATTCCGAAACGCTTCATTGGCGAAAACATCATTCATCTGCCGACGGTCAAGACGCACATTTTTACGACGACAACCGGCGCGATGAAAAACGCGTTCGGCGGATTGCTCAACGAGAAACGGCATTGGACGCACCCGGTCATTCACGAAACGCTCGTTGACCTTTTGATGATTCAAAAGAAAATTCATCGCGGCGTGTTCGCGGTAATGGATGGCACATTCGCGGGCGATGGTCCGGGACCGCGCTGTATGACGCCGCAGGTTAAAAATGTTTTGCTCGCGAGCGCAGACCAGGTCGCGATTGACGCGGTCGCCGCGAAATTGATGGGGATGGATCCGCTCTCGATCAAATTCATCCGGCTCGCGCACGAACGCGGCTTGGGTTGCGGCGATCCGCGCGAAATCGAAATCGTCGGCGATGTGGACGCGGCGAATGAGAATTGGAATTTTGCCGGACCATTTCAAAAGATGACGTTCGCTTCGCGGATGCAACACAAAATTTATTGGGGCCCGCTCAAGAAACCGCTCGAGTGGTCGCTCAAAACCGTGCTTGCGCCCTGGTCGTACATCGCGAGCGTGGTGTATCACGACAGCATTTGGTATCCGCTGAACGCGAAACGCCAAATGGCGTGCGTGTTGAATAGCGAGTGGGGCAAATTGTTTCGCAATTGGGAAACGCTCACGCCGGACGATCAAGGATTTGCGTCGGTCGGCGGTGACGGGGTGGAACTCAAGCGTGTGGGCTTGCAAGCATTCTTGCGCTCGCTCGGCATCATCGGCACCGCGATCAAAGAAGCGCCGGAATTTTCGACGCGACATCGAAAAACGACAACAACGAATTGAGAAAAAATCGAATTTGCCACGCGCTTGCGACCGTGCTATAATCGCGCGCGGAAATCAGAAATCGAAATTCAAAAATCTGAAATTTGAAATCTGAAATCCGAAATGGGGATGCACGGTTTCGACGGGGAGGGAGTGACAAAGTTGCACGCGGTGGCGCTTGACCACCATAAAACGAGCAAACGATAGTTGCGAACACTCGCACCAACCTCGCGGCTCTTCCCGTCGCGGCGTAAGCCAAAACTGGGATTGCTAACAGGTTCGTAACCTAGCGTTACGACGTCCGCGCGCGTTCTCCCCCGAAGGAGGCGCGTTGGGCGACACTAAATCGGGGTGCGCGGATTGCCACGCCGGTAACGATTCGCAAAGCGGCGCAAGCCAACCTGGCTCGGCGTTTCCATCTTTGTCGGTTGAGCCGGGAAACGCGAGAACCAAAAACCGACTAAGCGTGTAGATACTTTGAGGCAAACTTTTCGGACGCGGGTTCTCTAGCAAGATGAGCCCCTGTGAGTGGCGACATTCACAGCAAACCCGGCTTTATCAGGAAAAACGTCTAGAAAAATTCTAACGTCAATCCTGAGGGGTGAACTCGAAAGAGGTAAGCCCTGCATCGACTCATAGACTCCTGAAATGGAGCACTAGGGCAAGGAGGCAAATCGGTCAATCAGTTCTTGCTTTCTGACAGCCAACTCTGGAGTGTAACGTCCATTCCGCGGAGTGCAAGCAAGATAATCAGAAAGCAAAAGATCACAACGAACAATTTTTCTGCGGATGACGAGGAAGGGTCGCACAATTTTCAAAAATTGCAATGCCTTGCGATCTGTAAGTTTCCAATCATACGAAGGAGAATGATGCGGAGCATAAACTCGCTTGCGAATAATACTTCCGCCGCATCGGACACGAAACCACTCTAAAAGTTCGCGATCGGTTGAACTGATTGAAACGGTAGGCGAAGGCAAGCGCGCGCGACGATTGCGCGTGAACTGGATCGAGCCTTCGCCATCAAGGATGCCTGCGGCATAAGCAGACTCTGTGTCGCACAGTTTCAAGGCAACCTCCTTGCAATACGCCGGGAAAGTGATTGCGCGCATCATACAATCACTTTAAGAGATAGTCAACGCTCAATCGAAAGATTGAGGTCTGCGTGTCAATTCCCGCCATCTCCACAAAAAAAACAAAGGGTCTCAAGACCCTTTGTTTTTTTGGTACCATTGTACCAATGACGCCGCGCCGCTTTCGTGCTATGGTGAATCCGCATTTCCGACAGACACCAAAAACTGTCGCGGTCACATCTCCCCCACCGATTCTTGATCCCACCAACAATTTTAATGACCGAGTTTTTCTGCCCACAGTGTAGTGCGGCAACATTTCTTGCGATCACTGCCGATCCGAAATTTTGCACACTCCAGTTGAGGTTGCGTGAAAATATCCGGTTGGTTTTTAGGATGCGGCGCGATACTCGCGCTCGTCGCGTGTTTGATTTTCTTTTTGAGCGTGAGCGGCAGTTCGTTGTTCAATCCCGGCGCGTTGAGCTCGGCGCGCGCGCAAAATACAATCATCGCCGGTTTTTCATCACACGCCGATTTCGAATCGCGTTGCGAATTGTGCCACACGCCGTTTCAAGGACCAGATGCCACGCGCTGTACGGAATGTCATCGTGATGTGCGCGATCAAATCGCGAATGTGCGCGGCGCGCACGGGCAACTGCGCGATGTGCAATCCTGCGCCGCGTGCCACCCCGATCACAAAGGCGCGCGCGCGAACTTGACGCGCGTCGCGTTCACCGAAATTCCCCACAATCAATTTGGTTTTTCACTCGCGCGCCACGAACGCGATTACGATAACGCGCCGCTCACCTGTCGCGCGTGCCACACATTCGCGCCCACGCGCGCAACCGAAACGCTGGCGGTGCGCGCCGCGTGCGTGAGTTGCCACACGCGCGCGGACGCGCGCTTTGTCGCGGAACATCGCGCGGCGATGGGCGAACAATGCCTCGCGTGTCACGATGGCACGGATCGTTTGCGCGGCTTTGATCACAACCAGGTGTTCGCGCTCGATGGCAAACACGCGACCGTCGCGTGCAGTAAGTGTCACATCGCGAATCATTTTCGCGGCACACCGCGCGAGTGCGTGCAATGCCACGCCGACCCGGCAATTCATCGCGGACAGTTCAGTAACGCGTGCGCCGCGTGCCACACCGCGGCGGGCTGGCGACCGGCGCGCTTGATTCGGCACTCGTTTCCGCTCGATCACGGCGGCAAACCGGCGGCGTGCCAAGTGTGCCACCCGGCGAATTACGGCACGAACACCTGCTACACTTGCCACGCGCACGAACCGAACGCGATCGCGCGCACGCACCTCGCCGCGAACATTCGCGATGTTCAAGCGTGCACGAAATGTCATCCGACTGGAAAGAAAATCGAATGAACCAAAATCATCCGCGCGCCCGCGCGTTTTTGATCGTCGGCGCGTTTGTGTTGATCGTGCTGTTCGTTTGCAGTGGCGGCATTATCCTCGCGACGAACGCGAGCGAAAATTTTTTGCCGGGCGATCCATGGTTCAGCGCACGCCAATTCAAGGACGCGCTCCGCGTCGCGTTTGCGCGCGATGCCGCGACGCGCGCGACGATGCAAATGGCAACCGTCGCGTATCGGTTGAACGATTTTGCGATCCGCGCCGGTACGCAACACGAACTTGTTGCATTTGCAACTTTGGATGACGCGATCAACATCGCGCTCGTCGCGCTTGCCGATGTGCCGGCGGACGAACGCGCGGTGATGCTCGCGCAATTAGCCGGGGCGATGGACGTCGAGCGCGATGTGATCGCGCAAAGCGGCTTGGCGCGCGACGCGCAATTTCTCGCGCGGTTCGACGCGAAAATAATCGCGCTTCGATCCGCGAGCGCGGAAACCGATCTCGCGCCGGAACGATTGCGCCGAATCGCGGTTGCGTTGCCCGCGTTGGCGGACTCATCGCCAATCGTGATGGTCGCGCCGCGCATCGTACCACCGCCGACCGGGTTCAATCACGCGTTTCCGATTGATGGCGCGCATGCCAAAATCGAATGTGAAAAATGTCATCGCAAAAATGTTTACGCCGGCACGCCGCGCGATTGTGTCGCGTGTCATCGCGATATTCATAAACCAACCCTGGGTCAACAGTGCGCGACTTGTCACACGACGAACGCGTGGAAACCGGTGAAGAAAAAATGAAAAATCAAAAACAGAACGCGGACAAATTTTGTCCGCGTTCTGTCCTTCTGAGCGTAGCGAAGAATCCCTGTCGCAACCGGAGACCCTCCGCTGTGCTCAGGGTGACGGAATAGCCAAGGAATTCTAATATCGTTCGGGATTATGATTATCGCCGTGACAGGTCATATAACAGGTGCGCGTCGCGGGATCCCAGCGCAGTTGACCGCCGCTACTCGCGGTTACGTTCGGCGCAAAGTTGACGAGCCGCGTGCCGCCCGGATTCCCGGACGCGTTCGCGCCTTGACCATGCACGCGGTAATGACACTCGGCGCAAATCGCTCTGCCCGGTCCCGCGCCGGGCGTATCAATATCGGTGGCCGCGGATTTTCCGCCGATGTTGGTCGTATGTCGGCTGTGCAAACGAAAATTAGTTGCCGTGCTACTACCGCCGCCGCTCGTGAACGGCGCTTCGGCGTGACATTGAAAGCACAAGGCAAAATCCGCCGCCGCGTAATTTTCGCCCGCCGATTTCAAAACGCGATCGCGATAATTGTTCATCAAGATATTTGCAAAGCGACTTGTGTGCGACGCGAGTCGCGCGTTCGCCGCGGGCGGTGATGCCGGATTCGCGAGCCGATAATCGCCGTGACAATTTTCGCACCGCACGACCGCGCCTACCGTGAAATTCCAAAGTTTGTACGGCGACGTGCCCGCGAGACTCGCGGACATTGCCGCCGTATTATTTTTTCCGGCGGCTTCAATCGGATGGAACGACGCGTTCCCAGGATTGAACTCGGCGGCTTTGTCGAACATTTTGTACGCCGGCTTGGTGTACGTCAAAAGGTTTGTGTACGCCGAGTGGCATTTGTAACACAATTCGTACTCGAACGCGATTAAAGTTTTCCACGCATTGTTTGTATCAACACCCGTGATATTTTTTAGCGCGCCCGAATTGGTAAAGCCGCTCGCCGTGCTTGCCGCGAGCGACGCATCGCCGCTGTGCGGATTGTGGCAATCGCCACATTCGCTGTGCCGATTCAACACGCCGCGAAATTCGTCGTTCGTCGCGTTCGTGTGATTAGTCGCCGTCGTCGCTGGGTGCGAATAAAAAGAACTCGTCGTCGCGTTATTCGCCGGCACATTTGGATCGGCGTACTGTGCTTGAATGTTTGTGCTTGCGCCCGTTCCGTTGTGGCACGCGAAACACCCATTACTTTGCGCCGAACCGAACGCGAGCAAGTTGCGATTTTTACCGGTGTGTTGACGATGACAACTCGCGCACTGATCTGCGAGATTCGAGTACGAACCGTGCGGACTCGCGCCTGCCGCCGCGCGCGCGGGCGACGCGCGCACATTCGCATTCGGATCGATCCCAGGATATTGCGGTTGCGTGAGTTGCGGCGACGGCGGCGCGCTCATTTCGATCTGCGCGATTTTGCCGGGCATTTCGCGATCCTCATCGGCAAGTCGAAAATAGTACGCGGTCGAATACGCGGCATCTATCGTCGTCCGCAAACTAAATTCGATTTCGGTAGATGACAGTGCGTTGAGTGATGACAATGGACCAGGATTCTCGCTCGTCAAGATCATTCCACTTTGTTTCGTGCGCGTCGTCGCGCCCAAACCGAATGATGCAATCGGAATCGCTTGCCGATTTGAAATTTCATCAAGCGCGCGAATGTAAAACGGTTGCCCGGCATTTCCTCTACCGATTGCCACCGCTTGAAATTTTCCGTCCGCGCGCGTGCTCCACTCCAAGCGCGGCTTCCATCGCACCAGATTGGGTTGATCGTTCACAACCATAAAACGCACGCGATACGATTCGATCTGCGCCAGCGCGCGACCTGGTGCGTCGGTCGCGGCGAGATACGCCATTTTATCAAGCGGCGTATTTTGACCGACGCGATAATGCGCGACGGCGAGCGGATGTTCGAGCGACACCTGCCACGGATTGCTCTGCGCGCGAATGATCGCATTGGTAAGCGCGCTGTGAAATTGAAATTGCGGCGCGGGATTGGATCGCGCCGGGCTGATCAACGTGTACGTCCTGGTAACCATCGCGCCCGCCGCGAGATCGCCCAGCGACCATTCGATCTTGTCCGCGTTGATCGCGCCGCCGCCCGCATCCGCGACAGTCCAACCGCGCGGAATAAAATCGGCGAGCGCGACGCCAGAAATCGGCAAGCGCGCAGAAACGCCAACGCGCATTTCGACGCGCGTGCCTGGCGCGACATTGTGATCCGCAACGCCGATGCCATTCAATGTGCGCGTGAATTCAACGTTCAGCAAACGTGTGGCAACATTCGCGCGCGCGCGTTCAATGCCGTTCACCGTCGCAACGATGCTCGTCATGTTGACGCGATCTCCACTCGCGTTTGCGTCCGCCGAAATGGTCAATGTGGTCGTCGCCGCGCCGCGTGCCGGCAATGTGAAATTCGCGCGACTCAACGCGGACGCGAACAGCGGCGCGCGATCATCGCTCGTCGCGAGCGTGAGCGTAACCGGATACGCGCTTGTGTTTGTGATCGTAATCGTATAACTCGCGCGTTCGCCCGGCGTAACCAACAATTCGCGCGGTGTGATCGCGATCGCGCCACTCGGCGCGCCGGTTGCAGTTGGCGTCGCGGTCGTTGTGCTGATCGCGCGCGTCGCGGTTGCGGATACCGGGATGATCCGCGTTTGAATCGGTGTGGTCAGTGTGATCGGTGTTGTTGTCATTACCGCAATCGTCGGCGTTATTGTGATTTGCCGCGTCGGCGTAACCGTGCTGGTCTTTGGAGTCGTTGCCGTCGCGGGTGGCTTGGTCGGTGAACGCGTAGGCGAACTCGTCGCGGTGCGCGTGGGAGTTGCGGTGCGCGTCCTGGTCACGGTCGCGATGGGCGCGGCAGTTTTAGCGATCAGCGTTTGCGGACGCGTCGGCGAAGCCGTTTGACCCGCCAGGTTGCTCCCTCCAATCATCACGTCCACATTGTTCGCAGACAACCAGAGCATACCAAACGCAAGTCCGGCGATGATCGCGCCGATCACAACGAGGGTCGAATTGATTTGCGCGTGCTGGATTTTTAGAAACTTGGATTTATGTTTTTTTGTTGGCGGCATTTTTCAAGAGATGCGATCTTCCGAAATCTTCAAGATTTCGGAAGATCGCATAGGGCGTTCAAGGGCGTCTAGGGGCGTCAAGATATGGCTAGAGATGTAATTATCCTTTGACGCGATGGCACATTGTACAATCTTGACGATACTTGAGCGTGTGTCGTATTTTTGGTGCATCGGCTTTGACGCCGTGGCAGGGCAAAATTTTCGCGGTCAAGTGGCACATTCCACACATCACATCTGCCGTGCGTTTTGCGTGGCTCGCGGGCAAGGGCTTGAGTAATTTACTCGCGTGACACGAAAGACACGATGTGCGATCCGAAATCGTGTGCGGCGCGAATGGCGCGTCAATCGCTTTTTCGTGGCACACGGTACACGTTGCAACGATTCGTTTGGCATGACTTTTCGGAAGTAAAATCGCGGCTTGCGCGCCATGACAATCGTTACAATTTTGTCGTTCGGCGAATGGATGCGTCAACACCGGCGGCGCGCTCGCGCCAACCTTGTGGCAAGTCAAACAAGTCGCGTCGCTTCGCTTGCCGTGATTCGCGGATAGCCCGGTCATTTTGCCGGTGCCGTGACAATTTGAGCACGCGGTTTTGTTCGTGAGGTTGTGCGTGATCAACGTCGCGGTAAGTGTGGAAGCCGAGTGGCAAACCGTACACATTTTTTCCGCGCGATTTTTGTGCGACGCGGGAAGCGATAAATTTTCTTTCGCGCCGTGGCATTGCAAACAATTTTCATTCCCGACCAGCGCGTGCGCCATTTGCGGCGCGTTTTTATTTTCATCGTGACATGACGCGCACATCGCGCTTGACCAGGTCTTGTGCGAAGCCGGTAACGCGGTATGACATTTCACGCAATCCGATTTCGTTTGCACGTCGTGCGCGATCACTGGGACGGACGGCACTGTTCGCGTGTGACACATCACGCACATTTTTTCGGTGCGTCCCGCGTGATTTGCCGGCAGTGGCGCGATTTTGCCGGCGGAATGGCAGGACGCGCATGCGGTGTGTTTTTCGATGCGATGCGCGATTAATTTCGGTATCGGCGCGCCCTCGGCGTGACAATCCTGGCACACGCGATTGCTCCACCCCTCATCGTGCGACGCGGGCATAGGTGACAACGCGGGATGACACGCGACGCAATTGCCGCGATCCGCCGTCGGAAGTGAAACTTGCGGCGCGTTATGCGCGGAGGAAATTCGAGTCGCGATTGGAGTTGGCGCGATGATCGTTGGGGACGGATCGGCGGCGCTGACCGCCGGGGTAAACTCGCATCCCGACAAAGTTAACGCCGCCGCGCCAAGCAGACCAATCGCGATCAGCCAATGGCGAATCGCGTTCACGTTATTTGTTGTGGCAAATTTCGCACACACCGCGATTGTCAATGCGAAGGAGCGCGCTATCGAGATACACGCCGCCGCCTTCCGCGCGTCCTGGTTTCGGCACGGCGGATGAGTACGATCCCATCACCGCGCGCGAGCCGTGCGCGATGTGACAAGTCAAACACGCGGGCGCGCCATTTGCCGATGAGTTGGTAATGTTCGATCCATTTGTAGGATGGCGATACGCGAAAATCGAATCGCCGGAGTTGGTCGCGCCCGATGCGCCCGTGCCGTGAATGCGCGTGTGACACGTCGAGCACCAACTTGTGAGCGTGGTAATTTTTGTGTTGTCGGTCAAGTTGGTGTCATTCGTCGCCGGATAATTTTCGCCGTAATATCTGCCGGTCGGATCTTTGATCGTGTATTCTTTTGTGATCACATCCGTTACGGTGAACGGCACATTGCTCGCGCCGGTTACATAGCGCGGCACCGAGCGGAGCACGCGATACGTCGCCGTGCCGCCCGCGCCCGATTTGCCATGCGGATCGTGGCACGAATAACATTCGAGCGAAAATGTTGTGCCCGCGCCGCTATTGATCGCGCCGATGCCCCAGATCGTTCCGGGTGTATAGCCGGTCATTCCGTTGACCGCGTGTTTTGATGTAACCGCGCCGGTCGTCGCGCTCGCGCTGAGATTTGTATTCATCTTGGCGGTGATAAAGCCGCCGCCTTTGAGCGGAAGATTCCCGGCAACATAGATGCCATCTTTCACATCCGTGTTCGCGCCGCCCGATGTAACGCCGTGACACGCCATACACAAATTGTACGATGAAGTGTTTTTCAACAACCCCGCGCCGGAACCGGTGTGCGTGCGATGACACCCGGCGCACGAGTCGGTAGTTGCCGTGTAATTGCCATCGTGCGGAGGATTGTCGGCAAATGCCGGGTTGCTCCACACAACCGTCAAGAGCAAAGCCAATCCGCAAACGATCAACCCGCGATGGTTCATAAAATTTTTCCTCCTGGGATGTGAGTATGATGCGGGCACGAATGCCCGCGTCACATTTTTTAATTGATCAAGTGGCAGGTCGCGCACGTATCGTTCAAGCGTCCGCCGTGATCGCCGGGGACTGCGCGCGCGCCGTTCTTGCCGAGCAAGTGACAGATCAAACATCCTTCGCGCCCGGCTTTGGGATGCGGCACCGCGCGCGGCGGACTCGATGTTGGCGCGTGACAGCCGAGACACGTTTGATTCGTCCTGGTCGCGTGATCGGCGGGCACGCGATAATAGGTTGGTCCTTTGTGGCAGTAGAGACAATCCGATTTGCCGATCAAGTTGTGCGAGACCGCGCGCGCTTTCGGTAATGGCGTCGGTGGCAACGCGGTTGCCCAGGGCGCGGGCGTCGAGGTCGGACCTTGTTCACTGTTCGCGCTGATGCGTTGAATCGCCGGTGTTTTCGCTTCGCCATGGTTCGACAACATTCCTGGGATCGCAGTTGGCAATTCTGGTCGCTCGCCAAAACCGGACGCGCAACTGACAAGCGCAATCGCGCACGCGATCAGCAAACCAGGTCGCATCTTTAGTACGCCCAGACCTGGATGCGATTACTCGCGCGGTCGGCGATGTACAAACGCCCGGTCGTATCCACCGCGATATCGTTCGGGTAATTGAACTCGCCATCACCCGCGCCGTAATCGCCAAACTCAAACAACACTTCGGGATCGTCGCCGGCAACATCGAACACGCGCACGATTTGCCCGATGCCATCCACGATGTAAAGTCGTTGCTCCGCATCAATCGTCATTCCGCGCGGCAAACTAAAACCGCGCAGAGTCGCGAGCCAGGTTCCACTCGAATCGAGAATTTGCACACGCGCGTTATTGCTGTCGCTGATGTACACGCGCCCGCGCGCGTCCACAACCATCGAATTGGGAAACCACAATTCATCCGCGCCAGTGCCATTGCCTTCGCGACCGAAGAGCAACGCAAGGCGACCATCTTTGTTCATTTGCACAATGCGATGTTTGCCCTGTGTTACATCGGTAACGAGCAAACGATCACCATCCAAGCGGATACCGAGCGGCGACCAGCCATCATTCACCGGCGGTTTGATCGCCGCTTGAAAATTTCCGCCCGCGTCGTACACATCAACCGCGTGGCGAAGCCGATCGGTTACGTAGATTTTGCCGGTCGCGTGCGACGCCAAATACACCGGCGCGCGATTGAGTGGTTGCGTATTGGGTGGCGCGAAACTAAACAATTGTTTGCCGTCGCGATCAAACGCGCGAATCATTCGCTCGCCGCCGCTCTCCGCGACATAGATGCGACTGCCGTCCGGCGTAACGGTTACACCGACCGGTTCCGGGATGCCTTGGATCGAAAAGAGATAATGCGGCGCGACCGAACGCGTCGCGGCTTCAACGACCGGCAATGCCGCGAGCAATGGCTTGTGCGTCGCGAGATAGTACGTCCACGCGGCGACATTCGCGACGAGCACGAGCGACAGAAATTCTAAAATGATCAATCGCGTCAAGCGCGAGCCGCGTTTTGAATTTGGTTTGGTCATTTCAATTTCCTCGTTGCACGCGTCCCAGGGCTTGTTGCGCGGCAATGTCATTCGGATACGCGCGGACAAATTCGCGCAATGCTTGGACGGCTTGCTCGCGCTTGCCGAGTTTTTCGTACGCGAGACCGAGACCGAAATACGCGCGTTTCAAATCGGGCGCGCGCGTCGTCAACGATTCCAATTGCGCGGCGGCTTGATCGAATTGACCTTGCCACAGCAACACCATCGCGCGCGCGTACGCGGATTCCGATGCGTCGCCCTGCGCGGTCGCGCTCGCGGCGAGTTTGTCGTACGCTTCGACGAAATCGGGAATGAAGCGAATCGCCTCGCGAAATTCGACGACGGCGTGCGCGTGTTCATTTTGTTTTTGATACACCGTGCCGAGCATATAATGCGCGTCGGCATCGGCGCGATTAATTTCCAACGCGAGTCTCAGCGATGAGACCGCTTCGGCATAGCGTTCTTGTTTTGCGAATAGAGTTCCCATTTCGTAATGCACCGTTTCCAGGCGCGGATCAATTTTCGCGAGCGGATTGTCCTGGTTTAAATCCAGTACGCGTTGCAAGTAAGCAAGCGCGTTGTCAATCTCGCCGGTGTGTTGATACGCGCGCGCGAGCAGAACCAGCGCGCCTTGATTGTTCGGATCAATCGCGAGCGCTTGATGGCTCTGCTGAATGGATTGGTTGAGCAAACCGCTTTCGAGATAATAATTCGCGGCGGCGACGCGCAAGTTGGGATTTTGCGGATTCTCGCGCACCGCGGTTTCGACATTCGAAAGTTGGTGTTCGATGACGGCTTGATCGGAGTGACTGTACCGATCAAAATAATAATAGACGCTGAACGTGATCGTCGAGAACAGGGCTAGCCCGGTCAAGATCCAAACCGGCAAGTCCACTTGGCGCATAACTATCTCCTCCTCTACAGCGCCTTCCAAGCAGTCATGCTGAACAAAGTGAAGCATCGCGCGCGCACACATTGAGATTCTTCGCTTCGCTCAAAATGACATTCGGAAGGGACTGCGCTAAAAATAAATTTTCCGCGCGCGCGCAATCGCGAAAAAATTTTTTCGTGTTGAAGCAACGTCAAACATTCGGCGTGTTGTCGGGAATGTCAACGCTAACAATCCAAACAACAACTCTTGCGAGTTTGCCGCGCGTTCGTCAATTCAATTTTGCAATGATGTTGGGATGATTCACCCGGGAGGGGTGAATTTTCGTGCAGAGGCGTCTTTGCCGCTTTACCTCGGCACTGGGGAAAAAGCGATGAACCTTTCATTTGGGAGTATAATGAAAGTTAATACCATTCTATCGGGTTTATCAACCCGGTCAATAGTGCCTGGGTACTGTAACAAAATTTTTGACACGGATCCAAACAGTCCCTTTGCTAAATTGATCACACAATCAAATTTGTGATATACTTGCATCCGAAACCCGAAGGGTCTTGAAGACCCTTCGGGTTTGGATGAAGCAAAATGTCGCAACGTTGGTTAGACGAAGAAAACGAAATTCTCACCGAACAAGAAACGCGCGATAAAATTGATCAACCGCGTTTGTTCAAAGTATTACTGCACAACGATAATTACACGACGATGGATTTCGTCGTGATGATTTTGCAACGCGTCTTTCACAAGCCCGAAGCCGATGCCGTGCGAATTATGCTCGACGTGCATTACAAAGGTATTGGCATCGTCGGCATTTATCCGCGCGAGGGCGCTGAAACCAAAGTGGAACTTGTGAAGCAGATCGCGCAAGACGCGCAATTTCCGCTTTTGTGTACGATGGAGCCAGAATGAGTGACCCAACGATTCCCCAATCGTTACGAAACAGTTTTAACGAAGCCGTGAATGACGCGCGCACGCGCCGCCACGAGTTCATCACGCTCGAACATCTTTTGCTCGCGCTCTTGCGCGAGGAACGCGCGCGCGCGATTTTGAAAGCGTGCGGCGCGGATCTAAAAAAATTGCACGGCGACGTCAATCATTACTTGGATAAAAATTTGCAACCGCTCGCGAAAAATGTGCGCGCCGAGCCGCAACAAACCGTCGCGCTCAATCGCGTGCTGTCGCGCGCGGTGTGGCACGCGCAAAATTCTGGAATGGAGCAGATCGAGTCCGGCGATCTGCTCGCGGCGATATTTGAGGAAACCGATTCACACGCGCGTTACGCGTTGGAGCAAAACGGCGTTACGCGACTTGCGGTGTTGAATTATGTTTCGCATGGCATTGCGAAGGATGAACCCGCGAAAGAAACCGTCGGCGGAGATCGCGATGAGGAAAAACCGGCACGCGATCCGCTCGCGCAGTACACGACCGACCTGGTCGCGCTCGCGGAAAAAAACAAACTTGATCCGGTGATTGGGCGCGAAGCGGAGCTCGAACGCGCGATCCAGGTTTTGTGTCGGCGTCTCAAAAACAATCCCTTGTTCGTCGGCGATCCGGGCGTTGGCAAAACCGCGATGGCGCAAGGGCTGGCGCAACGAATTCACGCGGGTAACGTCCCTGCCTTGCTCAAAGACGCGCGCATTTTCGCGCTCGATATGGGCGCAGTGTTGGCGGGGACAAAATATCGCGGGCAATTTGAGGAACGCGTCAAGGGTGTGTTGAAAGCGTTGGAAAATAAACCTGGGGCGATTTTGTTCATTGACGAAATTCACACGCTCGTCGGCGCGGGCGCGGTAAGCGGCGGATCGGTGGACGCGTCCTCGATGATCAAGCCAGCGC
>JACRPR010000063.1:25871-31950 GCA_016223105.1 Chloroflexota bacterium
CCTCGCTGATCAAGCCCGCGCTCGCGAGCGGCGATCTGCGGTGCATTGGTTCGACGACGCACGAAGAATTTAAGACGCTCGAACGCGATCGCGGCTTGGCGCGCCGCTTTCAGAAAATCGAAATTCTCGAACCGTCCGTTGACGAGACCGTGCAAATTTTATTTGGACTCAAACAACATTTCGAAACACATCACGGCGTTACGTACACCGACGACGCGTTGCGCGCCGCTGCGGAACTCGCGGCGAAGCACATCAACGAACGCTTTTTGCCGGACAAGGCGATTGATGTTTTGGACGAAGCCGGCGCGCGCCAACGCATTCGCCCCGAAGCGGAACGCAAACAAATTCTCGAACGCCCCGACATCGAAGTGGTCGTCGCGGTGATGGCGAAAATTCCGGCGGAAACCGTGTCGGGTAACGAACGCCAACGTTTGGAAAAACTTGACGCGACATTGCGCGAATATATTTTCGGTCAAGAAAAAGCGATTGATTCGATCGTCGCGGCGATTCGCTTGTCGCGCGCGGGGTTGCGCTTGCCGCAAAAACCGGTCGGATCGTTTTTGTTTTTCGGACCGACCGGCGTTGGCAAGACCGAACTCGCGCGCGTGCTGGCGCGCGCGTTGGGCGTCGAACTTTTGCGGTACGATATGAGTGAATATTCTGAAAAGCACACGGTCAGTCGGTTGATTGGCGCGCCGCCCGGTTATGTCGGTTTCGATCAAGGCGGCATGCTCACCGACGCGGTGCGGCGTCAACCGTACTCGGTCGTTCTGTTGGACGAGATCGAAAAAGCGCATCCTGATTTGTTCAACATTTTGTTGCAAGTGATGGATCACGCGACGCTCACCGACAACACCGGGCGCAAAGCCGATTTTCGCAACGTCGTGCTGATTATGACGACGAACGCGGGTGCGCGCGAGTTGACCGCCGCGCCAATCGGATTTCGTTCTGTGCAAAGCGGCGATCCGGCGAAGAAACCGATCGAGCAATTGTTCAATCCGGAATTTCGCAATCGGCTCGATGCGGTCGTGCGCTTTGATACGCTCGACGCGGAAACGATCAAACAAATCGTGGACAAACAAATTCGCGAATTGCAAACCGCGTTGACACCCAAGAAAGTTACGCTCGAATTGACGAACGCCGCGCGCGATTGGTTGGCGGAACACGGCTACAATAAAGATTTCGGCGCGCGCCCAATGTCGCGTTTGATTGACGACCAGGTTCGCAAGCCGCTCGCGGAAGCGATCTTGTTCGGCGCGCTCGCAGAGGGTGGCGGCACGGCAACCGTCGCGGTGAGTGATGGCGCGTTGAGTTTGAGTTATGTGTCCGTGAATAACGCGAATCCTCGCGAATAATTTTTTCGCAGATTAAACGTTTTGCGTTTTTGATTCATCGGACTATAATGACGCAAGTGTGTTTATGGATTCGAGCGTTTACGCGGTGAATTGCTCGAACAAGGAACCCGGAAAGCGTCGAATCCAGCGTCTGGTTTAACGAGGTCAACCTATGGCAAAGCGAATCGGAGTTCTCACCGGCGGCGGCGATGCGCCGGGACAAAATGTGTGCCTCAAAGCGATCACGTATCACGCGATTGATCACGGCTGGGAAGTGATCGGCATTCGCAAGGGCTGGGAAGGATTGCTCAATTACGATCCCGACAATCCTTCGACGCGCGGCGACAACACGATCGAGTTGACGAAACTGCGCGTGCGCGATATTGATCGCACCGCCGGATCGTACCTTCATTCGAGCCGGCTCGATCCCAGTTTGGTCACCGCGAACGTAATCCCAGGGTTTTTGAAAGCGCGCGCGGCAACCGAAGGCGCAACCGATTTGACCGATCACATCAAACGCGCCGCGAGCAACCTGGGTCTCGATGTGCTGATCGCGTTGGGTGATCGCGGCGCGCTTCAATACGCGGCGCGGCTTGCAGGCGAAGGCGTGCCGGTGATCGGGATTCCGAAAACCGTGCATAACGACGTGAACGGCAGTGATTACTCGCTCGGCTTTTCGACCGCGCTCGCGCGTGGCGTGCGTTTCGTTCAAGAGATGCGCGCGATTGCCGGCTCGCGCGAAGAAATCGCGGTGATCGAAATCCTGGGTCGCACGTCCGGCTTGACGACGATGTTGATCGGATTTCTCGCCGGCGCGGATCGCACGCTCGTCCCCGAAGTGCCAATCAACCCCGAACGACTCGCCGCGTTATTGCTCGAAGACAAAAATGTGAATCCGACGAATTACGCGATTTGCGTGATGAGCGAAGCGACGCACATCGAGCCGGAACAAATCGCGAAATACGCGCCGCAATTGACGCGCCTCGCCAACACGCGCGCGCACGGCGAAGCGATCGCGACCAAAGGGCAAGGACAAACCGGCGACGAAATTCTTTTTGAGTTAGCGCAAGACCTCAGCGCGCGCGTCGGCGGAAGCGGTCCGGTCATCACCGAAATTTTGGAGAACATTACCGGGCAACGCGTGTTGTTTCAACCGCTCTCGTATATGATTCGTTCCGGCGAACCGGACGGACAAGATTTACTCGGCGCGCAAAATTTCGCGGCGGCGGCGATTCACTTGATCGCTCAAAATAAATTCGGGCGCGTCGTCGTGTATCGGCAAGGCGACAATTACGTGGACGTGCCGATTGAAACGGTCGCGCAATCGCCCAGCCCGGCGAACGTGATTGATCATTACGACGCGCACGCGTATCAACCCAAGCCCGGCATTATTTGGGCGGCGCGGGTGTAGTGATCATGTCACCCTGAGCGAAGCGAAGGGTCTCTTGTTACGCGCGGGATTCTTCGCTTCGCTCAGAATGACACAGGTCACGCAAGGAATTTCAAATGGCAGAGCAAAACGAGAAACAACCCATCATCGAAATCAAAGATGTCGTAAAAAGTTTTCCGTTGGGTAATACCAAGATCACGATCCTCAAAGGTGTTTCCTTCACGGTTCAAGCCGGCGAATTTGTTTCGATTGTCGGACCGTCGGGCAATGGCAAATCTACTTTGCTCAATATGATTACCGGGATTGATCGCCCCTCGTCCGGCGAAATTATCGTCACGGGCAAACCCGTTCACAAAATTAGCGAAGACAAACTCGCGGCGTGGCGCGGCGAAAACGTCGGGATCATTTTTCAATTTTTCCAGATGTTGCCCGCGCTTTCCATTTTGCAGAATGTAATTCTGCCGATGGATTTGGCAAACAAGTACACCGCGAAAGAACGGCGCGAACGCGCACTGCACCTGCTCGAAATTGTCGGAATGGCAGACCAAGCCAGCAAATTGCCGAGCGCGGTTTCGGGTGGTCAGCAACAACGCGCCGCGATCGCGCGCGCACTCGCGAACGATCCGTCGTTGATCATCGGCGACGAGCCGACCGGCAATCTCGATTCGCGCACATCGCAAGATGTGTTTGAATTATTTTCGAACATCGTCAAGCAAGGCAAGACGATGTTGATGGTTACGCACGATAAAGAACTCGCGCGGCGCGTTCCGCGCGTCGTCGAAATTCTTGACGGCAAGATCACGCGCGACGAATACGTCGGCAGACCGAGTTGGGCGGGATATTGATTGGAGGTTAGAGGTTGGAAGTTGGAGGTTAGAGCCGCTCCAACTTCCAACTTCCAACTTCCAATTTCCAACTTCTAAAAGCAATGAGTGTAATCTGGGCTAAAGTTTGGTTCGATCTCTGGCATCGCAAAACGCGCACGATGCTCGCGGTGTTGTCTATCGCCGCGGGCGTGTTTGCGATTGGCGCGATGTTTGGGATGAGCGATCAAATGTTGACCGGGATGGACGCCGCGCATCGCGCGGTGAATCCATCGCACATTACGGTGTCGTTCAACACGCTCGTTGATCGCGACACAGTGCTTGATCTCAAAAATGTGCCCGGCGTCGCGGGCGTGCAACCGCTCAGTCAAAACACGATCAAGTACAAAATCGCGCCGGACGCGCCGTGGAAGCAAGGCGTCGTTTTGACGCTCGATGATTTCGATGAACAAAAATACCAGGTCGTTCAGTTGAAAGACGGACGATGGCCCAAACGCGATGACATTGGCATCGAGCGCATGGCGGGGCAATTTTTGAACAAGGATTTTGGCGACAAGATCATTATCAAAATCGGCAATGCTGATCGCGAATTTCCGATCTCTGGAAAAATCCGGCATCCGTTCGTGCCGCCGCCAATGTTTTTCGATCTCGCATTCTTTTTTATGAACGCGGAAGGAATGGAACGATTGGGAATTCCCGAAGGGCGTTTCAATTCCGCGTACATCAACGTTACGCCGTACAGCGAAGATTTCGCCAAGCAAGTGATGACGGTGGTCAAAGAGCGACTCGCGAAACAAAACATCGGCATCGCCGCGGTGCAATATCAAGAACCCGACAAGCATTGGGGACGGATGTTTATGGAAGGGTTCGTCCTGGTGATGCAACTGCTCGCGGTCGTCTCGTTAGTGATGAGCGTCGTCCTGGTTTACAACACGGTCAACGCGCTCGTTACGCAACAAACCGATCAAATCGGAATTCTCAAAGCGATTGGCGGACGTTCGACGACGATCATCCAGGTGTATCTCACCGGTGTTTTTGTGTACGGTTTGCTCGCGCTTGTGATCGCGTTGCCGCTGGGCGCGACGGTGGCGTTCGGCATCACGCAATACTTTTTGAATTTGTTCAACATTGATTACAACGAGTTTCGCGTCTCCGATACCGCGATCATTTATCAAACGATTGCCGCGCTCGCGGTGCCATTGATCGCCGGGATCATCCCGGTTTTGGGCGGCGCGCGGCTCACCGTGCGCCAAGCGATCGCGAGTTATGGTCTCGGCGCGGATTTCGGATCGAACTGGTTGGATCGCATCGTCGAACGGATCGGCGCGCGTTTTCTCCCCGCGCATTACGCGACCGCGCTCGGCAATATGTTTCGCCGCAAAGGTCGCTTGTTCCTCACGCAATTCGTCCTGGTTACTGCCGGCACAATGTTTTTGATGGTGATGTCACTCGGCTCTTCGATCTCGCTCACGCTCGACAAAATTTACGAACGCCGCAGATTCGATTCGACGATTCAATTCGCGCGTTCGCAATGGATTGAGCGCACGATCGAGATCGCGAAATTAGTCGAAGGCGTCGAGAACGCTGAGATTCGCTACGGGCACAGCGCGACTGTGTTGGTTGGCGGAAAGCAAACGAAAGAAGCCGGCGCTGGCACAACCATTGAAGGCGTGCCGCCCGGCAGTGATTTTCTGGTTCCGTTTATGGTCGGCGGACGATGGTTGCAACGCGGGGACGGCAATGTTCTCGTGATGACGAACGATTTGGCAAAGCGCAGTAAAGTTACGGTCGGCGATCCGCTCACGCTCGATATGGGCGAACTCGGCAAAAGCGATTGGGTTATCGTTGGATTGTACGATCCTGTTTTCGCCGGCGGTTTTAACGACGACATTGTCTATGTGCCGCAAGACGCGTTGTTCGTAACAACGCAACGGCTCAGTCGCGGCGGTACGATGTACGTTCGCACCACGGCGCGTGACCGAGCATCGGTCATCGCGATCAATACGCAATTGAAAGAATTGTTTGAAGCGCGCGGCATCAAGGTCGCGATCAGTCTTACCGAGCCGGAAAATCGCGCGGGCAACGAGGCGCAGTTTAGCATCACGACGACGATGATGCTGGTGCTCGCGATCATCGTCGCGATTGTCGGCGGACTCGCGTTGATGGGCACGCTTTCGATCAGCGTGGTCGAACGCACAAAAGAGATCGGCGTTCTGCGCGCGGTCGGCGCGCGCTCGCGGACGATTATGGGAATGTTTGTGATGGAAGGCGCGTTGCAAGGTATCGCGAGTTGGCTGATCGCGGTGCCGATCTCGTTGATCATCAGCCCGCCGCTCGCGAACGCGCTCGGGCAAACGATGTTCAACGCGAACTTGTATTATCAATTCAACGGCGGCGCGATTGCATCCTGGTTTTTCATTATCCTCGTCATTGCAACGTTCGCTTCGATTTTACCGGCGCGCAACGCGACACGGATCAGCGTGCGCGATAGTTTGGCGTACGCCTAATCCGGTCATTGCGAGCGGAGCGAA
>JACRPR010000250.1 GCA_016223105.1 Chloroflexota bacterium
CGCGCGAGCCTGGTTTTGCCAATGCCGCCGACGCCCAACAGCGTAATCAAACGACATTCGCGTTTGAGTAACGCGGCTTCGATTTGCGCGAGTTCGCGCGCGCGTCCGATAAAGTTTGTCGGGGGCGGCGTCAAGTTGTGTTTCGCGGTCGCGCCCGCGGCGCGAATCCGTTCGTACAGCGCGGTCGTTTCCGCGGCGGGTTCGACGCCCATTTGCTCGCGCAATTCGCGTTTGCAAATTTCGTACTGTTGAAGCGCGACACTGCGTTGCCCGGTACGCGCGAGCATCACCATCAATTCGCGATGCGTTTCCTCGCGCCAGGGATCGAGCGCGATCAATCGCACGGCGTACTCGATGCCGCGCGCGTTATCGCCCAGCGCGGACGATTCAGTCACGAGCGCACTCATCGCTTGCATCGCGAGGTCGCGCAGGCGCGCGCGTTGCGCGAGCATCCACTCTTCAAAGTCGGGCGCATCGCGCACAAACACGCCGTCGAGAAAATCGCCGGTGTACTGCGCGATTGCCGCGCTCAAATCGCGCGCGCGCAATTTTTGATCAAAGGATTCAACGTCGAGCGCGTACGGCGCGTCGAAATTAAATTCGACGGAATCGCGCGTGATGAGGAGATGCGGTTCGAGGAGTTTGCGGAGATTCGTGAGGCATTGCCGCAAATTCATTTTCGCGTCGGCGTCCGGCATTTCGCTCCACAACAACGTGGCGAGCGCATCACGCGTTGGCGCGCGGCGCGTCATCGCGAGGTACGCGACGAGCGCGGGCGATTTGTTCGAGTAAAACCCGGTCACGGGTTTGCCCTCGCGCAAAACGCGTAGTCCGCCAAAGAGATGAATTTGGAGCATTTTGGAGATAGGAAATTGGAAGTTGGAGGTTAGAAGTTGGAAGTTGGAAGTTGGAGCAGATTCTAACATCCAATATCCAATTCCCAACATCCAACCACACAACTCACGATGTACTCACGATGATTTGCTAAACTGCGGGCAGAATAACACGAGAGGGAAACAACGTCAAGGGCATTTGTCACAATGGAGACACAAATGAAATCCGCGCACTATCGTTCGTTCTTGCTTCGCTTGTGGCAAGACGGCGATACACATATCTGGCGATTTAGTTTGGAAGACCCGCACACAGGCGAGCGCCGCGGCTTGGCAAACTTGGACGCGGTGATCGCGTTTTTGAAGGAGGCGATGGAGCAAGCCAATCAAAATGAAACGACCGATCATTCGTCCGCGTGAAATCAAAAATCAAACAAAAGGAGAAATCGAAATGTCACCGTCTATTTTCAAAACTCTGACCACCATTGTCGCCTGGGTCTGCTTCATTTTTGGGCTGATCTCGGTGATTGCGCCAACCATGATTGGAATCACCACCGGTGGTTTGTCGGGAACCATCAACAATGTCGAAGCCGGACAATTATGGTTCTGGCGACATGGATTGGGCTGGTTGCTGGGAATGGCATTCTTTGCCACGTACTTTTTCGCCGTCAAGGTGCGGAAATCGCTGGATTAGCAATCTGGCGAATCTGGACACGCTGATCGTGTTCTTGAAGGAGGCGATGGAGCAAACCAAGCACAATAGCACGATCAATCATTCGTCTGCGTGAAATCAAAATCAATTGGAAGGAGCAAACGAAATGTCAAACAGTAATCTTTTCCGCATTGCCGGCTACGCCGCATTCTTGACGCTAGTCCTCTGGATCGGCGGGTTCGGCATCGGCGCGGTCAATCCCGCGCTCGTCGGACCGTTCTTGGCGATCGCCTCAATTGTTTTTCTGGTGGTGGTGTACGCGCTGTACGTTGTGCATCGCGCCGAATCGTCCGGCTTGACTCTCGCCGCCGCCCTGCTCACCGCCATCGGCTTGATCGTTTCGATATTAGCAGGTGATCCGAGTGTCCCAGCCAACGCAACTATGTATGGAGTCAGCGCGATCATTTTCGGAGCTGGAGTTGTTCTCTTCGGTTGGCTGGCATTCAACAGTGGCAAGATGCCGCGCGGACTCGCGATTGCCGCACTCATTGCCGGCGCGCTCTCGTTGATCGCCGGTTTTTTCTACCTCGGCGGCGTGGGCTTGCTCGACATCGCCAACCTGCTCAATTTCGGATCGATCATTCCATTTTTCGTGTGGATGATTTGGCTTGGTCGTCTCTTCCTCACGAACAAACTGGCGACGGCGTAATTTTGTAGCGACGTTGCGGCGCAACGTCTCTACACCAAAAGGAGACACGAAAATGAAAAAATTACAGTGGTGGTTTCGCATCGTCGGCGGATTTTATTTTCTGCTCGGTTTGGTCTGGTCGCCGCTGATGGGTGTGAACGCGCTGGCGCGCCAAATGTTTCCGGGTTACGACGCGCCGGTTGGCGGCGTCGCCGACAAATTCTTGTTCAACGTCGGCGCGATGCTCGGTTTCGAGTGGATCGTGATGGGCGCGTATATGATCTACGCGTCGCGCGAACCGGCGAAACATTACAGCATCGTTTGGCTGATCGTCGGGTACGAGATTTTGCGCGGTATCGTTGATGACCTGTTTCTGATCGCGCAAGGGTATCCCGTCACGTCGTATGTTGCGTGGATCGTCATTCATCTCATCATCATCACAACCGCCGTGATGTTCACGCGCCAAGCATCGCAAAAAACCGCGGGATGATGCGCGCGGAAAAATCTCAAGGGAGGGATTCAAAATGAAAAAGGTACTCAAATGGATCAGCATCATTCTTGGCGTACTCATTCTCGTGATCGTCGTTGCGATTACCGGATTGTATATGAGTGTTCAACTGCGCGCGGATCGCGCGTACACGATTCAACCGGCGAACCTCGCGATTCCGAACGACGCGTCCGCGATCGCGCGCGGCAAACGCTGGAGCGCGATCCACTGTCAAAGTTGTCACGGCGACGATCTCGCGGGCACTGCGTTCTTTAGCGACCCAGGTCTTGGATCGTTCAACGCGTCGAACCTCACGAAAGGTAAAGGCGGAGTCGGCGCGGCGTACACGGACACGGATTGGGTGCGCGCGATTCGACACGGCGTACGACCGAATGGCAAGCCGGTGTTGGTTATGCCCTCGGCAGATTTTTACTACTTGAGCGACGGCGATTTAAGCGATATAATCGCCTACGTCAAAAGCATCCCAGCGGTGGACAAGGAATGGGCGAAACCGAATTTTACATTCATCGCGACGGTGTTGGCAGGCGCGGGCGCGTTCGGCGATTTGTATGGCGCAGAAACGATCAATCACACCGCGCCGCGTCCGATTGCGCCCAAGCCCGGCGCGACCGTAGAGTACGGCGATTACCTCGTCAGGGTTGACGGATGTCGGACCTGTCACGGCAAAGAACTCGCCGGCGGCAAAGAACCGAATCCCGAAGCGCCGCCCGGACCGAATCTCACGCCCGGCGGTGAAATCGCAAAATGGAGCGAAGCCGATTTTATCAACGCGATGCGAACCGGCGCGCGACCAAGCGGAATTCCAATGACCCAGTTTATGCCGTGGCAATCGTACGGCAAAATGAGTGATGACGAATTGAAAGCAATTTGGTTGTACTTGAAATCGCTACCCGCCAAAGCGACGGTCAAACCGTAAGATAAAATTTCAAACTTCCGAAATCTGCGAGATTTCGGAGGTTTAAAAAAAGGGGCTCTTCAGGAATTAGTGGGGTAGCATAGCCCCTTGTGGGCGTTGAAATGGAAAAGTACGCGCACAAGGCGCTATGCTACGCGACTAACCCCACTAATTCCCGGAGAACCAAAAAAGGAGAATTTCGAAATGCCCAGAATTACCTCAAGCATTACAATCAATCGCCCCGTTGCCGATGTGTTCCAATTCGCAACTGATTACACCAGCACGACCCAGTGGAGCGTCGGTGTGATTGACGCGGCGATCACATCGCCTGGTGGAATGCGCGTCGGCGCGACGTTTCGCTGGGTCGCACAAATCGTCGGACAAAAAATGGAAACT
The DNA here is from genome assembly GCA_016223105.1 of Chloroflexota bacterium. Taxonomy (GTDB): domain Bacteria; phylum Chloroflexota; class Anaerolineae; order UBA4142; family UBA4142; genus JACRPR01. The sequence goes on from JACRPR010000250.1 coordinate 3,970, forward strand.
AAAGGCGAAATCACCGCGTATGATCCGCCGCACTCGTCCGCATGGAAATCTAGCGGAGGACCTTTTCCTGTGTCCGGCAGTTTGACCTGCGAAGCGATTGCGGGCGGCACACGCGTAACGCAAATCGTGGATGCAGAACCGGGCGGATTTTTCAAACTCGCCGAAGGATTGCTGGTGAAGCAAGTCCAGGGACAATGGGACGAGTCGTTGAAAAAACTCAAACAAGTGCTGGAAGCGCACTAGCCCAAAACCCGAAGGGTCTTGAAGACCCTTCGGGTTTACAAGGAGCAATTCTAATGGATCCGATTTTAATCGCGTTACGTTTGATTCACATTCTCGCCGGAATTTATTGGGCGGGCGCGGCAGTCCTGGTCGCGGCGTTTCTCACACCCGCCGTGCGCGCAATGGGAAGTGACGGCGGCAAGTTTATGCAACAACTCGTCGGCAAGCAACAGTTCTCGCTGTACTTGTCGCTCGCGGCATACGCGTCCACGTTCGCCGGGATCGTGTTGTATTGGCGCGCATCGCTCGGATTTCAAATCGCGTGGATCATCGCGCCGTCGGGTTTGATGTTCACGATTGGATCACTCGCCGGAATTATTACGGTCGTGATGGGACAACTCGTCAACGCGCCGACCGCCGCGCGAATGAGCGCGCTCGCGAACGAAATGCAATCTGCCGGCGCGCCGCCCCAGCCGGCACAAATCGCCGAGATGCAAAAACTTCAAACGCGACTCGGGCAAGCCGGTGTGATCGCGGCGATCCTGCTGATTATTTCCGCGTCGGCAATGGCAATCGCGCGCTATGTGTGAGGCGCGCGATGAAATGGTTCTACGAAATTTTGTACGGACGATTGCGCGCCCCCTGGGATATTGGCGCGCGCAAAGAGTTGGTCGCGCTCGTCGCGAGTGGGCGATTGAAACCTGGTCGCGCGATTGACCTGGGAAGCGGCACGGCAAGCAATTGCATTTTTCTCGCGCAGAACGGTTTCGATGTGACGGGCGTGGATTTCGCACACGCCGCGATTGAGCTGGGCAGAAAACGCGCGCGCGCCGCGAGCGTGAATGTAAATTTCATCGTGGACGATCTCACGCATTTGCAAAACGTGCGCGGCACATTCGATCTGCTCGTGGATTACGGCACGCTCGACGATCTCGCGCCGAAAAATCGCGCGTTGTATTTGCAAAATGTTTTACCGCTCACGCACGCGCGCAGTCAGTTCCTGCTCTACTGCTTCGAGTGGACGCCGCGTTGGTACGAACGACCATTCTTTTCGAATCTGGCAATGTTGCCGGGTGAAGTCGAACAACATTTTGAAAAATTCTTCGTCATCGAAAAAATCGCGGCACGCCAAAATGCACGCGGATTCCCGCGCGGCGAAGCGGTGTATTTGATGACGAAAAAAGGAGAATTCAAATGAAGCAAATGAATTGGAAATCAGGATTAGCCATCGCCGTGATCGCGCTGAGCGCGTTGGCGTGCGATGTCGGCGGCTTGCTCGGATCGGGATCGAACACGAGTGGATCGTCCGCCGCGACACAACAAACGGTCGAAGCCGAAGTGCAACGGCGCGTGCAACAAACCGCGCAAGCAGTTAAGCCGAACACCGCGCCGACGACCGCGCCGGTTCCGCCAACTTCCGCGCCGACGAGCGCGCCCATTTCTGCGCCAACGACCGAGCGCATCCCCGCCGCGCCGACGACCGCGCCGGTCGCAACGCGACCGCCCGCGTCGCCGATTGCGCCCGCGCAAAATCGCCGCTTGAACAATGGAACGGTGGTCAAACGCAGTCCCGGATGGAGCGCGGGCGCGGAAAGTTACGTCGTGTTTACGAATCCGCAAGCGGTGGATGCGGTCGCCGTGTTGACGAAAAACGACGTGCTGGGCATCGCGGTGTACGTGCGCGCCGGTGAATCGTACAAACTGGAAAGTGTGGAAACCGGAAATTATGGATTTTGGTACGTGATGGGCGAAGACTGGGACGCGGCGAACGCGCGCTTTACACGCAACGCCGAGTATCACAAATTCATTCTGCCGATGACGTTTACGCGCACACTCAATCCAACTACTTCGACTTACACGTACACGTATTGGAACGCGCCGCTCACCGCAGGGAATGCCGATGCCGAACAACCGGTGATTAACGCGAACGAGTTTCCGAATTTGAAATAAAAAACTTGCGAAGGAGTGAATCCTTCGCAAGTTTTTTTATTTTTGCGCGAGCATCTCTTCGATCTTGCGGACAAATTCGCGCTCGGTCATATAGCCGCTATCTTTCGTGATTGGTCCCAGCGCGTTGCCGTACAGGTTGCCGTCCTTGCCGACAAAGTACGTTTCCGGCACACCCTTGATGCGATAGAGCGGACTGATGATGCCGCCCAAATCGGGACCGTTGTAATACGTGATGTCAAATTCTTTAAGGTAAGCGCGCGCGTTCGGCTCGACATCGTTGTAATCAACACCGAGAAACACGACACCGCGATCTTTATATTGTCGCCACGTTTTTTCGAGGAACACGGCTTCGTCGCGGCACGGTCCGCACCACGACGCCCAAAAATTAATGATGACGACTTTGCCGCGCAAGTCGGACAACTTGAGCGATTGTCCCTCGAACGATTTGAGCGTGAAATCCGGCGCGGGACCCGAACCCAACGCGGGCGCGCCGCGCACGCGCAAGCCGAACGCAAAGAAACCGATCAGCGCGATGACCGCGATGAACACACCGATTTGAACCCAACGCGACACGTTAGTACTCCTTCAATTCTTTTTCGATCCGGTCGGCGTACTCTTTCGGAATTGCCGGGGCTTCGGGCGCGCTCGTTCCATCCGCGCGCCGCAGAATCCATTGGCGTACCGTGAGCCACGCGACCACCGCGCCCAGCACAATTCCGAGCGCGGGCAGAATGTACGCGATCCAGTTGAATCCTTCCGCCGGCGGCGCGCCCAACACGCGTTCGCCGAACTGTTGCACAAAATAATCGCGAATCTGTTGTTCCGATTTTCCCTGAATCAACATCTCCTTGATTTGCTTGCGCCAATCCGCGCATGCTTGCGTGTTGCACACATCGAGCGGCGTGTTCGGGCACACCGGACAGTACAACGTTTTCGCGATGCGATTCGTCTCATCGTCCACGCTCGGCGATTGCGCGCCAACCGGTGATGCCGCGAAACCGGCAATCGCGATGAACGCGACCAACGCGAGTGCAAAAATTATTTTCGTTTTCTGTTTCTCGATTATCGATCTCATACCTCATCCTCACCTATCCTTGCAACGATGCAACTATCGAACTATGCAACGATTCAACTAACGCACACCATCGTACGCCCACGGCACGTACGATTGCCAACGATGCACGAGATAATTTTTCTGCGCCGCGAACGATTGGGCTTGCGCTTGAATCGCGTGTTCGACCGCGTCCGGCTTGCCGCCGGTCTCGCGCAAGATCGCCGCGGTGCGCGCGTAATAGAGCGGAAGCAACGCGGCAACAACTTTATCGGGATCGTTCTCACCCTTGTTGTAGACGACCGCGAAATCGAACACGATCCGCGACCAAAGATCGGACGTAAAATGCGTCGCGCCACGCTGGCGATTCGCGAGGTCAATCACCTCGCGATAATTGCCGGGCATCATAATACTCCGCCACAAGCGTCGAAACCGGCGTGCGCCGGATTGAAACGCATCGCACAACATATTCACCGTGATCGTCGCGGTGAGGCGTTGCTGTTCCGCGTGATTGCCGTTGCCGTGATACGGCGCGGCGCGCACCGGGCGTGTTTCGGACCAACGCCGCCGATAAATTTCCATCATCCGAAACAACGTGCCGACCGATTGCACAAAACCAGGATCGAACGACGCGGCGGCTTCGCGATTATCCTCGATTTTTGTGCCAAGTGCGACTTGGCACATTTTCCAATTCTCGTTGATCGCGATCGTCGTCAACCAAATATCAATCCCGTGCCGCGCGACATCGGTCTCCCACACATCGCGGTCGAATAAACGTCCCGCGAGATCGCCCGACACCGCGAAATCGCCCGCCATCGGTTGACGCACATCCACGCCGTAGAGCAAGCGCGTCAAGGGATACGCGAGAATATCCGTCACCGCGCCTTCGACAAGCGGACGCGCGTACGTCGGCACGGCGTAAATGTACTCGCCGCGCAAAATCGGCTCGGCAAGTTTGTGAATCCAATCGCGGGTAACGCTCACCAGGTCGGCTTCGAGCACGATACACGCGTGCGCGTTCAGCGCGCGCGTCATTTCGAAAATCGCGCGCACCGCGCTCCCCTTGCCTTGAATGCCTTGATACGTCGTCACGATCCGCCGCACCGGCGCGGGCAACGGGTGACTCGCCGCGATGTGCGTGGTCTCATCTGACGAGCCACCGTCCACCACCGCGATCACCGAACGGAGCGTCGGAAAAAATGTTGTCAATCCTTCCGCCGCGCGCTCCATCACCAATCCGATTGTGTTCGCGTTCTTGTAACTCGGA
>JACRPR010000248.1 GCA_016223105.1 Chloroflexota bacterium
ATCTGCCGGCGTATGCGCCGAACCTAAACTTGATTGAGCGGCTTTGGAAGTTCATGAAAAAGCACATCAAGCGCAATCGGTTTTACGCCACCTTTGAACAGTTCGTGACCGCGATTCAAAGTTTCTTTGCCAGCCTTTCAGAGTACGCGGACGCACTGGCAACTTTGATGGTTGAGAATTTCGAAATTTTGACGTGCGGTTAGTATAATACGCGAGGTGAAAAATGCAACGACGATTTTTTTATTTGATCGGTGTTTTGATTTTATTGAATTGCACAAGCCGTTCAACCAACTCGATAGTGCAAGCCAGCCCGAACGGGCTTGGCACAGCACTGCCGATCAGTTGTAGCGGTTCGCCCGTGCCAACCGTTTGTGTGTACGGTTACGTGTATTCTGATGGTTCACCGGTCAATGGCGCGAGCGTGCAGATTGATAGTCCGTACGGCTCGCTGTACACGACAACTGCATCCGGGGCGTTAAGCACGTCGGCGTACTTTCAAGCGAATCTGAGCACGAATCCATTGCTGGTTTCTCCCGGCGATTCGATCACCATCCACGCGACGTACAATGGCAGAACCGCCAACACAACATTTGTAGTGGGCGCGGGCGGGCACCAAGTGGATGTGATCATCATCCCCGCGTTCGATGATTGGTGGGACACCGCGTACAGTTATCGGCGTCCTATTCCGATCACCACCGGTTCCGCGTTGGGCGCAGGCACGATTATCAAAGTTGATGGAATGGATTTGGATGCGTTGATCGGACAAGCCAAAGCGCGCGCGGATCACAACGACGTTCGCATCGTGCGCCGCGTGGCGGCATACAATTGGCAAGAAGTTGCGCGCGTCTATTACACCGGCTGGGATATCGAATTTCAACTTGCCGCGACCATCAATGCTGGCACAGACTCGTCGTACTATCTTTACTATGGTAACCCGAGCGCCGGCAGTCCGCCAACTTTTTCACTGCCCCAGGGTTGGTGGGTGGATATGTACCGCGACAAATGGTGGTCGGATTACGGCGGCACCTGGTCGTTCAACGAAGCTATGAATTACAACAATGTGTGTGATCCCGGTTTGGATCACGACGGGCGCATCGGCTCCGCGTTCGACGAATCGGATAAATTTCGCGGACGCTTGTTCATTCCGTACGATGGTACGTGGACATTTCGCGTGTACACCAACGATGGGTACCGCTTGTATCTTGATGATGCCGAAGTCGGTCATTTCGATGGGTATGATGGCGATCGCTGGGTCACCATCGGCTCGATGAATCTCAAACCCGGCTGGCACAAGATGGATTTGCGAAATATGTGGGTGAACTGCGGCGCGTGGAGATTTACAATGGCGGGACCATCCTTCTCGGATCAAATTGTGCCGGCGCATTATTTTCAACAAGTGTGGGATGGTGTGAAAACCGGTAACACGCCGGGAACGGAAGACGCGCGTGTGGTTTCCAATCCACCTATCGTCACGTTTAATGCGATGAACCCGAACGCGTCGGTGGTGCAAGGACAGTCCATTTCATTTCAAGGCACTGCCATAGATAACGATGAATCTGGCAACAGCATCACACAATATGTTTGGCGTTCCGATGTGAACGGTTTGATCGGCACACAAGCATCGCTCACGATCAGTTCATCTACACTCGCCGCTGGATCGCACACGATTTATTTTCGCGCGCGCGATAATGAAGGTGTGTGGTCGGAAGAAGTTGGACGTCCACTCCAAGTGACCGCACCGATCGCGCCGGCGATCACTTCGCTCGCGCCATCGTCCACGACGGCGGGCGGCGCGGGGTTCACACTCACCGTGAACGGAAGTAATTTTATCAACGGCGCGATTGTGTACTGGAACGGTTCGGCGCGCGCAACGACGTTCATCCATAGCGCGCAACTCACCGCGGCTATCCCATCCGCCGACATTGCTTCCGCCGGATCGATCAATGTTTCCGTCGTCAATCCCGGCGGCGCGACCTCGAACGCGCAAACATTTACGGTGAACACGGCAGGCACGCCAACGTATACCCCGACCGCAACGCGCACCGCGACGCCGACCGCAACGCGCACCGCAACACCAACGCCAACCGCGACACCCTCCGGCGGAAACAAGGCATGGACATTTATGCTCTACCTTGCTGGGGACAACGATTTGCACGCGTACTTGGAACGCGCGATCGCGCAACTCGAAGCGCAACAACCCAACCCGGATGTGAACGTCGTTGTGCTCTTTGACAATGATCGCAAGAATGATTCATGGCGCTTCCTTGTTCAACCCGGTGGCAATTACACGCTCGGCGTCAACAAGTGGTATCTCGGCGAAGTGAATACCGGCGATCCGCAATCATTAATAGATTTCATCAATTGGACGCGCGCGAATTATCCGGCGCAACATTACTATCTCGCGCTCGCCGATCACGGCCGCGGCACGAGCGGCGTTGCGTGGGACGATTCGAGCAGTAAAGATTATTTGACGACGCCGGAATTGCGCGCGGCGTTGAACGCGGCGACGAATAGCGGCGCGTGGAAGATTGACGTTTTGCATTACGACGCGTGTTTGATGGCGTTGTTTGAAAATGCGTATCAGGTCAAGGAGTACGCCAATTATCTGGTCGCGAGCGAAAACCTGGGGTGGTCAATCTTTGCTTACGATGCGTATACGCGCAATGGCATCCGCGGAATTTCCGGCGCGCGCGCGCCGTACGAATTCGCGCTCGTGCTCCCCAAGGTCAATGCGACGACCACCGCGCGCCAACTCGCGACCGACATCGCGAATGCGTATTTCAATCATCCTGCCCTATCCACTTATCCGCGCACGATCTCGGCGCTTGACTTGAGCCGCGCGACGAACGTGCGCCAAGCGCTCGATGCGCTCGCGACCGCGCTCCGCGCGAATTTGAACAGCATCAAAACGAACATTCAAAACACGCGCACCGCCACGCAAAAATTCGATTCGCGCGATTATTTCAAGATCACCCAGGATGACGAGTACGTGGATCTCTATCATCTCGCCGCGCAGTTGAAAACGTACATTGCCGACGCCACCGTGCAATCCGCCGCGCAAAATTTGATGAACGCGATCACAACGATGGTCGTCGTCAATCAGCGCGCGAGTGGAATGTGGGGCTATGACGAACAAACGTATTGGGATTTGCAAAATGCGAACGGCGTCGCGTTATATTTTCCGCCGAAACCTGGCACGGCGGATTATAACCGTTACATCGGTCATCAAACTTTCGTCTTCACTACCGAAAGCGTGTGGGATCAATTCCTGGTAGATTATTTCGGTCTGCTGGGTTTGCCGCCGGAACCGGGAAGCGAAGTGTTGCCGCCGGGAATGTTGCGCTCGGGATTGAATTTTTACTTGCCGTACGTGGACAAATAGGCGTGCGCCAGAAAATTCTTCGAGGAGATTGGAATGAACATACGCACACAACGCGTGAGATTGTGGATCCTTTTGGGATTTATCATCACGTTGTTTATGGCATTCGTGCCGCAACATTCGTCCGCGGCAGAGAGTTCGCCCGGCACAATAAATTCGCGCGCCGGGTTTGGAATTCCAAATCTCCAATCCACATCAACACCGACCGCGACACCCACGCCAACCGGTGCGTTGCTCGCGTATTGGAAAATGGAAGAAGGCAGTGGGACACGCGTGATGGATTCCGCCGGCCGTGGACACAATCAAAACTTTGTCAGCGCGCCGGGGAATCCGACCTGGTCTACCGATGTGCCGACTCTGAGCGGCGGCAACGCGCGTTCGATGGGGTGGATGATTATACATACGCGTTCGATGTTGTGGAAATGAGCGGGGTAACACAACTTACCGTGCAAGGATGGGTCAAGTTCGACGCGCCGCTATCGGGGTATCAGACCATCGCCTCCGCGTTTCAATGGGGTTACGCAACGCAATGGTGGTTCGGCGTCAACGCGAATGAACTCCAGGTCGCGATTGCCGAAACGCCCAACTTTTCGGATTGCTGTCAAGCCGTGCCGACCGGACAAACTATCGGTGTGAATCTTCAAACCGGGCAATGGTATCACCTCGCGTTTGTCTACAATGGCGCAGGCGCAACCGATAGTCAGCGGGTCAAGGCGTACGTGAACGGCACACCGTACCCGGTCGTCTTTAACAAAACGATTCCCAGTGTGCTCGCGACCACGCAACCTGTCGTAAAACTGGGCGATGAATACTGGCTTGGTCCGGCGCATCGCTGGCTCAGAGGCAAACTCGATGAGGTTCGCATCTACAATTACGCGCGATCATCCACCGAGATCGCAAATGACGCCGCCGGGCAAATTGCGAATCCACAATCAACACCAACGCCAACCAATACTCCTCTCGCGAATCCCGCGATCACGCCGGTCGCGCGCTGGCGTATGGAAGAAGGCACTGGCGCGATCGTGGCGGATTCGTCCGGGCACGCGCACGATCAATACCTGGTCACTGCGCCTGGTCGCCCGACCTGGTCTGCCGATGTTCCAGCATTACCCGGCGGCAACGCGTATTCGCTCGCGTTCGATGGCATTGATGATTACAGTTACGCGTTCGATGTCGCGGAAATGACGAGCGCATCGCAACTGACTGTGCAAGGATGGGTCAAGTTCGATGCGCCGCTCGCCAGCAATCAAACGCTCGTCTCCGCGTTTCAATGGGGTTATACAACGCAGTGGTGGTTCGGAATGAACGGCGGAGAACTGCAAGCGACGATTGCCGAGACGCCGAATTTTTCGGATTGCTGTTCCGGCGTTCCCCTTGGTCAAACGGTCGGCGCGAACTTGCAAGCCGGGCAATGGTATCACGTTGCGTTTGTGTACAACGGCGCGGGGGCGACAAATAACGAACGACTCAAAATTTTTGTGAATGGCACGCTCTATCCTGTACTATTCTTCAAAACGATTCCGGCATCATTATCCAATGCCCAACCGGTTGTGCGTTTGGGGTACGAGATGTGGTTGGGACCGGAATATCGGTGGCTGAAAGGCAAACTGGATGAAGTGAAAATTTACACGGTCGCGCGTTCGTCCACCGATATTGCGAACGATGCGATTCAAACCAGCGCGCCAACACCAACACCAACGCATACACCAACGTTAACCTTGACACCCACAACTACATCCACACCAACCTTAACGCCAACGCACACATCCACACCGACCGCTACCTCCACTGCAACCTCGACACCAACCAGCATACTCGGTTGGAATCAGCGTTTTCCGGTCAATGCGCCGCTCGCGCGCTCGCGCCACGCGTTAACATTCGATTCGTTCCGCAATGTTGTCGTTTTGTTTGGGGGCTGGAATGGAACTGATCTGGGCGATACCTGGGAATGGAATGGCATCAGCTGGACGCAGAAATTTCCGGCACATTCGCCCGGGGCGCGGAGCGGCGTCGCGCTCGCGTACGATTCACAACGACGCGTGACTGTACTTTTCGGAGGCAACCAGCTTGACGAAACCTGGGAATGGGATGGCGTGGATTGGACGCAACGTTCGCCTACCAACGCGCCGTATGAACGCATGCATCATGCGATGGCGTACGATTCCGCGCGTGGCGTCACCGTGCTGTTTGGCGGTTACAATAGTCTCGGGTATTGTCCGCCGGTGGATTACTGCAACGATACCTGGGAATGGGACGGGATCAATTGGACGCAACGCGCCCCCGCTCAATCGCCGGTCGGTCAATACTGGCACGCGCTCGCGTACGATGTTCAGCGCGGCGTAACGGCTCTCTTTAGTAGCATTCGCGGCGGACAAGCCAACAACAACGAAACCTGGGAATGGAACGGAACGACCTGGAACAAACGCACACCAGTCACATCGCCTCAACCGCGCTATGGTCATGCGTTTGCCTATGATGCCGCGCGAGGCCGCGCCGTTTTATTCGGTGGCAATTCAGGGACCAATTATCTCAATGATTTGTGGACATGGGATGGCGCTACTTGGGAATCTATTACGACGACCACGCCCCCAAGTATTCGCATCACGCTTGGAATGACCTATGATAGTCAACGCCAGATGACTGTGTTGTTTGGCGGACAAGGCGTTGGACTACTTGGCGACACTTGGGAGTACATCGCGCTATCTACTTTAACGCCAACACCAACTTGGACACCCACACGCACTAACACACCGACGCACACATCCACGCCAACCCTGTCGCCAACACCAACACGCACACTCACACCGACGCCCACTGGCGCGCCAACCGCCACACCGACCCCAACACCAACTTGGACACCCACGCGCACACTCACGCCCACGCCAACGTCTACGCCGACGAAAACCAACACACCGGTCGCGGGCAGTAAACCGTGGACCTTTATGCTCTATCTCGCCGCCGACAACAATTTGTATCCGTACCTCCAACGCGCGGTTGCACAGCTCGAAGCCCTGCCGCCGAATCCTAACGTCAACATCGTCATTCTGTACGATGGCGATCGCACGAACGATTCGTGGCGCTTCCTGGTTCAGCCCGGCGGTCAATACACCATTGGCGTCAACAAGTGGTACTTGAATGAACTGAACATGGGCGATCCGCAAACATTAATGGATTTCATCAATTGGACGCGCGTCAATTATCCGGCGCAACACTATTATCTCGCGCTTGCCGATCACGGGCGCGGCACAAGCGGTGTCGCGTGGGACGATTCAAATGGCAAAGATTATCTCACCGTCGCCGAACTGCGTTCCGCGCTCAGCACGGCAACAAATTCGGGATTGTGGAAGATTGATGTTCTGCATTTCGACGCGTGCTTGATGGGGATGTTTGAAAACGCGTATCAAATGAAAGATTTCGCGAGTTATCTCGTCGCCTCTGAAAACCTGGGCTGGTCGGTCTTTGCGTACGATGCGTACACGCGCGCGGGCATCCGTGGTATTTCCGGCGCGAACACGCCGTACGAATTTGCGCGCGTCGCACCGCGCGTGAATGCCAGTACCACACCGCGCCAGCTCGCAACCGATATCGCGAACGCGTATTTCACGCACCCGGCTTTGCAAGGGTATCCACGCACCATTGCCGCGTTCGATCTGAGCAAGACTGCCAGCGTGCGCGTGGCGTTGGACAATCTGGCGATTGCCTTGCGGAACAATCTCGCGACCGTGAAAACCTACATCCAAAACACGCGCAATGCGGTCCAGAAATTCGATTCGCGCGATTACTACAAGATCACCCAAGACGACGAATATCTCGACCTCTATCATTTGGCGGCGCAGTTAAAAGTGTACGTCCCGAACACCCAAGTGCAAAACGCCGCGCAAAGCGTGATGGACGCGCTCACCACCGGCGGATTTGTGATTGCGGAATATCACGCCAGCGGAATGTGGGGCGGCGATACGGAATTGTATTGGGATTTGGACAATGCGCGGGGCGTCTCGATTTATTTTCCACCGCGTTCCGGTTCAAACGATTATAACAAGTACGTCACCCACCAATTGTTCCGGCTCACTAGTGAGAGTGTGTGGGACGACTTTTTGGCAGATTACTTTGGCGTGATGGGCTTGCCACCCGAAAGCGGCGGTGAGGTACTGCCGCCTTCAATGCCGCGTTCGAGCTTGTTTTTCTTTCTGCCGAATGTGACGAAATAATCTCCGGTCAGCACAAATTGGCAGGCATTGCCACTCGCGGTCATTGAGTTGTGGACGCTTCAGCATCTGCCGCGCATCTTAAGCTGGATGTCCATTCAAGACACTGCAACAACAGTCTTGAATCTCATCGAAAGAACCACATCATAATCAAACAAACGCCGCGTCCAGATAAATCTGGACGCGGCGTATTTCTTGGTTTTGTTTTGACACTCTGGGTCGGGATCAGTCAACTGGCTCTACGCCGAATTGCCATTCCCCAACTGCGGCGTACCAGACGCCGGCCGTCCGCGTTTCGATTTCGTAACCTGGTATTTTTCCAATGACGGCACATAGATCAACCACTCATGCCCCAGCCGAAGCGCTTGGATTTTTTCACCCTCCAAGAGCCGATACACATGATCGGGCACAACGCCGAGAAGCACTGCCGCTTGCTTTGTCGTGACGTACTGATTCAGATCGCGACTCATTGCACCTTTCGTAGTTGCACCATCAGCATGACTGCTGGTTCTTGATTTCGATCGGATCGAATGTTTTCGATTCGACATTGCCAAGTCCTATCAGAGGAAAAAGAAAGAGGGACGGAGAAAATTCTCCGTCCCTCTGGTGAGCGGAAGACGGGATTCGGACCCGCGACCCTCTCCTTGGCAAGGAGATGCTCTACCACTGAGCCACTTCCGCATATTCGTTCGATAGTTGGCTAGTTCGATAGTTGGCTAGTTTTTTAACCATCAAACTATCGAACTAACAAACTATCCAACTACTGGTGCCGAGGCGCAGAATCGGACTGCGGACACCACGGTTTTCAGCCGTGTGCTCTACCAACTGAGCTACCTCGGCGAACGAATGTCATTTTAGTCAATTCCCTTTTCTTGTCAAACGCGCCCACAATTGGGAGCGCCGCTCTGGTCTGCCTTGAGCCAAAGCGGCGCATCGCCAATCGCGGTTGTCTCTCCCCGCAGACGCCGACGAGAAGAGACAACCTTCGAAAAGGAGGAGAAGAAGGGCAAAATAAAAAACCACAGGGGAAGACTGTGGTTTTGAAAAAAACACGCGCAAGGCGTCACAGACTTGTCCCCTTCAATGCCGACGAAGTTAGCTGACGTGTTAGGACTGAAGGATGTCCCTCTCGCAGAGCGAGATTCACACCGTAAGATGGTTCCTCCGTTCACTCAATTGAGTGATTAGGCAGACAACTATTCAATTTTCTACAAAAAATATAACACAACTCCGCGCATCTGTCAAGCCCGATTGTTAGCACCAAATAGAAATGTCACCTATTTCTGCTCAATAGAAATGTCACCTGGTTTTTGGATGCGCGGCGGTTTAGTGTTCGCGCGAAACTGTCGCCACGGATGATCGGGTGCCGGCATGTGTGGCTTGCGTGGTGTGG
>JACRPR010000080.1 GCA_016223105.1 Chloroflexota bacterium
CCGTTCTTGTGCGTTCATCCGTAAAATGTCGCTCACTTTCTGCTAGATACCTCCCTGTGATATCCGAACACCAACTTATATCACAGACAAGGGTGACATTTCTATTGAGCAGAAAGGGGACATTTCTATTGAGTGCTAACATGCTCACTCCGCCAGCACTTGCTCCAACACGCGCGCGTGCACCTCGAACGCGCGCGCGTCGTACAACACAAAGCGCGCCAGTGTGATCTCTGGATGCTCGCCGAGATAATCCACAATCACGCGCAACGCGATGCGCGCGGCATCTTCCAGCGGATAACCGTAAATGCCGGTCGAGATTGCCGGGAACGCGATCGACGCGCACTTGTTTTGCGACGCGAGTTCGAGCGAAGTGCGATACGCGCTCGCGAGTAACACCGGTTCATTGTGCTTGCCATCGCGATAAACCGGACCGACCGCGTGAATGACGTGTTTCGCTTTCAAGTTGTACCCGCGCGTGATATTCGCGTTCCCGGTTTCGCATCCGCCGAGCGTGCGACATTCTTCCAACAATCGCGCACCCGCCGCGCGATGAATTGCGCCATCCACGCCGCCGCCGCCGAGAAGCGACTCGTTTGCCGCGTTCACAATCGCGTCCACGTCTTGTTGCGTAATGTCGCCCTGCGCGAGCGCCGTCCCGGCGTCGCGAACCACGCGTCGAGAATTTCTTTCGCAATGATTTCTGATGTAGCGCGCAAACTCAAGCACAGCACGTTCGCGCGATTCCACAGGCGCGCGCCGCGCGCGGTTTCCACGTCGTGCACGAGCGCGGCGCGAATGTTGGGAACTTTGTTCGCCGCGATGGAAACGCCGGTGCCAGTCCAGCAAAATAAAATCGCTTCGTCCACCTCGCCCCGCGCCATGTGTTCCGCGACCTGGCGCGCGACCGCGACCCAGGTCTCGTTCGCGCCGCGCAAAGACCCGAACAATTCGACCGCGTGTCCGCGTTTGATCAATTCTTCAATCACATAATCCGTGAGATGCGTGCGTTCATCCGAACCCACTGCGAGTTTCATCGCCAACTCCTTGCCCCCATTATACTCCAAATTGCGAATTGCGAATTATGAAGTCATCTTACGCACTCTGAGCGGAGTGGAGCGAAGCGGAACGGAGTCGAAGAGCCAGATTCCTCGACTACGCTCCGCTCCGCTCGGAATGCCTGCGTAAGATGAGTTATGAATTACGAATTACGAATCTCCAATTATCAATTACCTCCCACCATTTGACACACCCCCCGCGCGGTGGTAAACTCTGCGCCGCTATGACAGACCTTGAACTCGCCAAACAAAAATTAAATTCCGATGCGCTCGCATTCGTCATCGTGAAGGATGGCGCGATTTTGCGAACCGGCACGCGCGACGGCATCGGCGAACTGATCGAAACGATTGACGCGCTCGGCGACGCGACGCGCGGCGCGGTGCTCGCGGACAAGATCGCCGGCAAAGCCGTCGCGATGGTCGCGCGCATCGCCGGCATCCGCGCGGTGTTTTCACCTTTGATGAGCCAAGCCGCGTGCGATGCACTCGCGGCGGATCAGATCGCGTTTGAATATGATCGGCGCGTGCCGTTGATTCTCAACAAACGCAACGATGGTCCCTGCCCGATGGAACGACTCACGCAGACGCTTGACGATCCACGCGCGGCGGTGGACGCGTTGCGTGAGTTTGTGCGGGCGCGGACATTACGGAGTTCAGGGTGATGGAAACGATTCTCACTTCGCTTGCCGGTTTTTTCCTGGGTTATGTTTTCGGCGCGTTTCCGACCGGCTATTTCGCCGGGCGCTTGTGGAATGTGGATGTTCGCAAACACGGAAGCGGGCGCACCGGCGGCACAAACGTTTTGCGAAGCGCGGGATGGGGCGCGTTCATCATCACGATTATCGGCGACGTGCTGAAAGGCGTGATCCCGGTTTTGCTCGCGCGCGCGTTGTTTCCCGCGAATGATCTCGCGCCGGCGGTCGCAGTAACGGGCGCGGTGCTGGGACACAATTGGTCGGTTTGGATCGCGCTGATCGCGCGCCCCGATCCGACCGCGCGCTATGCCGCGCCGCCGCTCGGTTGGATTCAACGACTCGCGCATCAAGGGCGCGGCGGCGCGGGCGTCGCGACGTTGAGCGCGGCAATGCTCGCGTTGTTTCCGCCGCTTGTGTTGATTTTGTTAGCGCCGGTCATCGCGGTTTTGATCATTATCCGGTACGCGTCCGTCGCATCGTTGACTGCGGCGATCAGCGCGCCGCTCTTGCTCGCGTTTTTTGTGTGGCGCGGCGATGCGCCCCTGGTTTATCTTGGGATGATGATCGTCAATTCGATCATTATTATTCTGGTGCACATTCCGAATATCAAAAAATTACGCGCGGGCACGGAACGCAAATTCGGACAACGTTTGGCGGAACGGCAACGCAAGTAGAGGCGAAGCATTTGAAATTTTTCCCACGGAGACAAAAGAACACGGATGGTAAAAAAAATCCGTGTGCCTTTGTATCCGTGGGAAGATTTTGGCAAAGGTACTGCTTTACCGGTGGGGTTGCCAATTGCGCCGATTGCGACTATAATACGCCAGCGATAACATCAGTGATGATGCGCTGTCGAAAATTGGTGTGTGGGAGATGACGATGGTTGCTGGAGGACCCGGTAGTCCTCAGGAGGGGAATGCCAAATCAAAAGGCGTAACCGCTGAGAACCCGAACGGAATCAAGATGAGTGATCTTTCTGATCTTGATCTGGGATTCAAACGACTCAAGTTCGGTGATATTGTCGCCGGCACGGTCGTAAGCGCGGGCTCGCGCGAAATTTTGATTGACATCGGCGCGAAATCCGAAGGCATTGTGGATCATGCCGAATTGGAAAAGATGAGCTCCGACGCGATCAAGAAAATCCAGGTCGGCGAACGCATTCTCGCGTTCGTGCTACGATCAGAAAATCGCGACGGCAACGTGGTGTTGTCGCTCGCGCGCGCGCAACTCGAGCGCGATTGGCAAGACGCGGAACAATTGCTCAAATCGGAGCAAGTGTTCGAAGCCCAGGTCGCCGGCTTTAACAAGGGCGGCTTGATCGTGCGCGTCGGCAAAGTGCGCGGCTTTGTGCCGGCAACGCAACTCGAAAGCGTGTTCCGCAAAAAGATGGATTCGCCGGAAGAACACGTTCAAGTTACGGAAGCCGATCTGAGCGCGCTCGTCGGCAAAAAGATCAAGTTAAAAGTGATCGAATTGGATCGCGAACGCAATCGCTTGATCCTCTCCGAACGCGCGGCAATGCGCGATCTTCGCAAGACGCAAAAAGAAGTTGTCCTCACCGAATTGAAAGAGGGCGACGCGCGCACGGGCACGGTTACGAGCGTTGCCGATTTCGGCGTGTTCGTTGATCTCGGCGGCGTGGACGGGATGATTCACTTGTCCGAATTGTCGTGGACCAAGATCAATCATCCGAAAGATTTGGTGCAAGTCGGCGACAAGGTGCAAGTGCAAGTGTTGAGCGTGGATCGCGATCGCGAACGCATCGCGTTAAGTTTGAAACGGTTGCGCCCGGAACCGTGGACGACGGTCGAACAACGTTACCAAGTTGGACAACTCGTCAACGGCACGATCACCAAGCTCGCGTCGTTCGGCGCGTTTGCGCGGCTCGATGATAACATCGAAGGATTGATTCACATTTCCGAACTCGCGGATCGCCGCATCCAGCATCCGAAAGAAATTGTGAAAGAAGGCGATGCCTTGACCTTGCGCGTGGTGCGAATTGATGCCACGCGGCGGCGGTTGGGGTTGTCGCTGAAAAAAGTCGCGGATGAAAATTTCTCCGGCGATGTAACTGATTTAGACGCTCCCGACGAAGTATGGCCCGACGCGGGAACCGCAGATCAATCTGATACGTAAGATCATTGCAGACATTGGCGTCCCTGCTCGATGAGGGACGCTTTTTGTACAACGTTTTTCGGCGTCGCAAGCCGCGCCCTGCTCAACAACTCCGCTGGCTTGAAAATGAGGTGAAAGATGATGTCCGACAAATTAGACAAGTTTACGAAACGCGCGCGCCGTGTCTTGACCTACGCGCAAGAAGAAGCCGCGCGGTTGAGTCATAATTATATTGGCACCGAGCACATCCTGCTCGGATTGATTCGCGAAGAGGAAGGGCTCGCCGCCAAAGTTCTGCGCGATCTCGGCGTAGATCAAAATCGCGTGCGCCGCGTCGTCGAAGATATCGTGGGGCGCGGGCAAGCGCCGGCGGGCACGCGGCTTTCGCTGACGCCGCGAACATTTGCTTTTGGGTCTCGTGCGCGAAGGCGATGGCATCGCGGTCAACGTGCTGAAAAGTTTGAACGTCAGCCCCGACAAAGTTCGCAATCAATTGCAACGCGCGGTGATGGAATCCACGCCGGAAAAAACAACCGAAAAGAAAAAAGGCGATTCCAAAACGCCGCTCCTCGATCAACTTGCGACCGATCTGACCGCGCGCGCGGAAGAAGGCAAACTCGATCCGGTGATCGGGCGGCAAAAAGAAATCGAGCGCGTGATTCAAATTTTATCGCGGCGCACGAAAAATAATCCGGCGTTGATCGGCGAACCGGGTGTTGGCAAGACCGCGATTGTCGAAGGGCTCGCGCAACAGATCGTTCAGAATAATGTGCCGGGTCCACTGCTCGGCAAACGCGTGGTGCAACTCGATGTCGGCTCGCTCGTCGCGGGCACGATTTATCGCGGACAATTTGAAGAACGGATGAAGCGCGTGATCGAAGAGTTGAAGGGCAGTAAAACAATTCTGTTCATTGACGAATTGCATATGGTCGTCGGCGCGGGTGCGGCGGGCTCTGCGGTGGATGCGGCGAACATTTTAAAGCCGGCATTATCGCGCGGCGAATTACAGGTCGTCGGCGCGACGACGCTTGAAGAAGATCGCAAACACATCGAAAGCGATGCCGCGCTCGAACGGCGGTTCCAACCGGTCAAGGTGGATGAACCGACCGTCGAAGAGACGATTCAAATTTTGCACGGCATCAAGGAACGGTACGAGGCGCATCACGCGTTGAAAATTACGGACGAGGCGTTGATCTCCGCGGCGAATCTCGCGGCGCGTTACGTGACGGAACGCTTTTTGCCGGACAAGGCGATTGATCTGATTGACGAAGCGTCCTCGCGCGTGCGAATGTACAAAGTGCCCAAGCCGGTCGAGTACGTCGAGATTGATCAGCGCATCAAAGAAATCGAGAAAGCGAAAAAAGCCGCGGTCGAGCAAGAAAATTTTGACGGCGCGGCGGAATTGATGGGGCAGGAAACCGATCTGCGCGAAAAACTTCAGCAGATGAAATTGAACTGGCTCGACGCGGTCAGCGCGACGCCGCCCAAAGTTACGAGCGAGGATATTGCCGAAGTCGTCGCGATGTGGACCGGCGTGCCGGTGACGCGCATCGCCGGCGAAGAGAGCGTGCGCTTGCTCAAGATGGAAGAGGAATTGCACAAGCGCATCATCGGTCAGGACGAACCGATCAACAATGTCGCGAAAGCGGTGCGCCGCGCGCGCGCCGGTTTGAAAGATCCCAAACGTCCGATCGGCTCATTCATCTTTTTGGGACCGACCGGCGTGGGCAAAAGCGAACTCGCGAAAGCGCTCGCGGAATTCATGTTCGGCGATGAAAAGTCGCTCGTCCAACTCGATATGTCCGAGTTTATGGAACGCCACAGTGTGGCGCGACTCGTCGGCGCGCCGCCCGGGTACATCGGTTTTGAAGAAGGCGGTCAACTGACCGAAGCCGTGCGCCGGCGTCCGTACTCGGTCGTGCTGTTCGACGAAATCGAGAAAGCCCATCCCGAAGTGTTCAATATGCTTCTGCAAATTCTCGAAGACGGGCATCTCGCGGACGCGAAAGGGCGTAAGGTAGATTTTCGCAACACGATTATCATTATGACTTCGAACATCGGCGCGGAGTTGATTCAAAAAGATTCGGTGCTGGGATTCGGCGGCAAGCGCGATGTTGCCAAGACGGAAGAGGACGCGTATCAAAAAATGCGCGACAAGTTGATGGACGAACTCAAACGCTTGTTCCGTCCCGAATTTTTGAATCGGCTCGATAACATTGTCGTGTTTCGTTCGCTGACCCAGGATGATATTCACAAAATTGTGGATGTGCAGATTGGTTACTTGAAGCCGCGTCTCACCGAGCATCAACTCACGCTCGATGTGAGCGATGCCGCGAAAAATAAACTCGCGGAGATGGGGTACGATCGCAACCTGGGCGCGCGCCCGCTCAAGCGCGTGATTCAACGGATGATCGAAGACCCGCTTTCGGAGGGTGTGCTGGCGCAAGAGTTCAAACCAGGAAGCATGCTCATCGCGGATGTGGTCGAAGGCGAGATCAAGTTAGGCGTGCTGGAGTATTCCGGCGACGGTGGCGACGGCGAGGTGCAAATGCCGGAGCCGGCGTTGATGGCGGCATAAGTTATGAAAAAACCCGAAGGGTCTTCAAGACCCTTCGGGTTTCAAGTTGAAACCAGGACACGGTGATGAGCCGTGTCCTTTGCATTTCGCGCGCGTGTGATTTCTCAATTCGTGCTTGCCAACATTTTCAAACGCCGGTATACTTGAATCGGTCAGCAGTTGCTAATTGACAGGGGTAAAAATGATTCAACAAGTGATGGTTACTTCCGAAGCGCCGGTGTCTATCAAACCATTGCTCCAAGCCGCGATTCAAAACGAACTCTATGTATTGGAGCATGGGATTGCGCGTACGCGTGAACGAATCGCGGCGTTTGAAAAACAATACGGAATGAGCACGGACACTTTTGCGCGCCGATTCAACGGGCAAGACCTCAAAGAGACGCTCGACTTTATTGATTGGTCCGGTGAAATCAAAACGTTGCGCCTGCTCGAAGACAAGCATCGCGCGCTGGCAGGAGCACGGGTCAATTGATTGGCGACTATTTTCAAAATTATTGAATCCATAATTGCGTAATTCGCCTCGAGTTTATTGAGGCGAATTTCATTTGACGCCATTGCGTTTGCAGTGTAAAATGCACTCGTAGAACAAACGTTTGATTCGAGGATTGCTATGCCCCCCAAAACCAAAACCCGCGTGAAATGGATTTGCCAACAGTGCGGTTTCACTTCGCCGAAAGCGTACGGCAAGTGTCCCGATTGCGGAACCTGGGACAGTATGCTCGAGACGACCGAAACGACGAGCGGCAAATCGTCGCTCGCGTCGCTCACGCCGCGAAGCGCGCCGCAAAAAATTACTTGGCGGCGAACCTGGGATCGGAAAAACGACGTTGCTGACCCAGTTGGCGGCAACGCTCGCGCAATCCATCGGCACCACGCTCTACATTTCCGGCGAAGAATCAGTGCATCAAATCAAAATGCGCGCGGCGCGCTTGGGAATGCAACCCGAAACGCTCTTTCTCCTCACCGAAACAAATCTCGACGAGATCATCGCGCACATTGAAAATCTCAAACCGAAATTCGTCGTCGTGGATTCGATTCAAACCGTGTACCTCGAAGACCTGACGAGCGCGGCGGGATCCATTTCGCAAGTGCGCGAATCTGCGGCGCGTCTCACGCAAACCGCGAAAGCAACCGGCATTCCGATTTTTCTCGTCGGTCACGTCACCAAAGCCGGCGCGATTGCCGGACCGCGCGTCCTCGAACACATCGTGGACACGGTGCTGTATCTCGAAGGCGAACGCTTTCACGCGTACCGACTTTTGCGCTCGGTGAAAAATCGTTTCGGCGCAACGAGCGAAGTCGGCGTGTTCGAGATGACCCAGGATGGCATGATCGAGATTGATAATCCATCGCAAGCATTTCTCGCGGAACGCGCACCCGGTTCATCGGGTAGCGCGATTGCGGTAACGATGGAAGGGACGCGTCCTCTGCTTGTCGAAATTCAAGCGTTGACGAATTCATCCGCGTTCGCGTACCCGCGGCGCACCGGCAATGGCTTTGATATGGGGCGCTTGTTACTGCTCACCGCGACCTTGCAACAACGCGTCGGTTTGAAACTCGGCGCGCAAGATGTGTTTGTAAATGTGGTTGGCGGATTGAAAATCACCGAGCCCGCCGCCGATCTCACGGTCGCGCTCGCGATCGCGTCGTCGTTTCGCAATCAACCGGTCGCCGAAGACCTTGTGGTGATGGGCGAAGTTGGTTTGAGCGGCGAACTCCGCACCGTCGCGCAAGCGCAACGGCGATTGACCGAAGCCGCGCGACTCGGTTTCAAACGCGCGCTCGTGCCGCAAACCTTGACGCGCATGAAAGACAAGCCGGACGGCATCGAGTTGGTCGGCGCGCGCACGCTCGCAGAGGCATTGCAGGTCGCACTCGTCAAGTAATTTCAAATTTTACAATACCTTCGCCAAAATCTTCCCACTGATTCAAAGGAACACGGATGATGGAAAATAAATTGAAAATATCCGTGTTCTCTTGTATCCGTGGGAAAATTTTTCGTTCGTGCAAGAATTGGCGAAGGTATTGAATTTTAGATTGCAGTTTGTGATCTTTTACGGCAAAATCCGAAATCTGAAATCTGAAATTTGAAATTCAAGAATCCACATTGACATTTGGCTAGTCCTATGCTAAGATTCAACCGTAATAATGATCGGCTCGGTTTTATTGCTCCGCAAAGCAGAAATTTTTTCCGGCAACCCAACTGCATACGTTTTGCGCTCGGCAACACCCAACCTAGATCGTTTGCTGGCAAGGTCATCTTGCTAGACGCCCAGCACTAGTAATTTTTTTCTTTGTCCGTTGAGTGTGTCTCCGAGGCGCACTCTTTTTTTATCGCTGGGTTTCCGGAGGAGGCAACGATGGGCATTGAATTTCTCCTCCGCATTCTTGGAATGATCGTTTTTGCGATCATCGGCTGGCGGATCGGCGACTCGCTCGGCGCGGGCCCCGACACGCTCCGGCTGGTGATCGTCCTCGCACTTGCCGGTGCCGCGCTCGGTTTGCTTGTAACCCCGTGGCTCACGATTCGTCCCTGGCTGTGGGCGCGCAAAACCATTCGCCAAGTCCCCGCGCAACAACTCCTCGCCGCGACCATCGGTTTATTGATCGGTTTGATCATCGCCGCGCTCACTGCGTTCCCACTTTCGTTTTTGCCCAACCCACTCGGCGCGATTTTGCCATTCCTCTCGTTGCTCTTGTTCGGCTATCTCGGCGCGTGGGTGATGATGATGCGCGAGCGCGATTTTTTCGCGATCCTCGGCGGACGCTTTAGCAAAGAAGGCGCGGCGCGTTCGACTTCGGATCGCCAGGTCTTGCTCGATACGAGCGTGATCATTGACGGACGCATCGCGGATATTTCGCACACCGGGTTTATCGAAGGCACGATGGTCATCC
Source organism: Chloroflexota bacterium (assembly GCA_016223105.1). Classification (GTDB taxonomy): domain Bacteria; phylum Chloroflexota; class Anaerolineae; order UBA4142; family UBA4142; genus JACRPR01. The sequence continues at coordinate 9,339 of JACRPR010000080.1, forward strand.
CGCGCTTTGTGCTGGCGGAATTACAACACATCGCGGATTCGGCGGACGCTCTGCGCCGCAATCGCGGACGGCGCGGACTCGATATGCTGAACAAACTGCAAAAAGAATCCATCGTGCCGATTCGCATCACCGATCTCGACGTCGAAGATGTGCACGAAGTTGACGACAAGTTGATGCGGCTCGCGAAAAATTTGCGGTGTGCGATTGTTACGAACGATTACAATTTGAATCGCGTCGCGGAACTGCAAGGGATTCGTGTGCTCAACATCAACGAACTTGCGAACGCGGTGCGCGCGGTCGTTCTGCCCGGCGAGCAAATGCGAATTCGTATCGTGCAGGAAGGCAAAGAGTTGGCGCAAGGCGTCGCGTATCTCGACGATGGCACAATGGTCGTCGTGGACAATGGCAAGAAACACATCGGCAGTGTGATTGACGTCGTCGTCACGCGCATGTTGCAGACGAACCAAGGGCGAATGATTTTCGGCGCGCCGGTGGATGATAAAAAGTAGGCACGATGTTTTTCTTGGTGAGATTAACTTGCATGTGTCTCCGGGGGACATTGGCGCGCGCTAATGTCCCCGTTCCCGCGTCCAAACATCATCCCGGAGAAATCCAATGGCTCTGAAAATTTATAACACGCTCACGCGTCAAACTGAAAATTTTACGCCGCTCAACCCGGACCGCGTGACGATGTACGTCTGCGGTCCGAATCTTTATGGACCCATTCACGTCGGACACGCGTTTTCGTACATCGTCTTCGACACGGTAAAACGCTATTTGCGTTTTCGCGGCTACCAGGTGAAGCACGTCCAAAATTTCACCGACATTGAAGATCGCATCATCGAAAAAGCGCAAAAAGAAAACACGACGATTCACGCGCTCTCCGAAATTTACATCGTCCGATTTTTGCGCGAGCTGGACGCGCTCAACATCGAACGCGCGGATGTGTATCCGCGCGCGACCAGCGTGATTCCAACGATCATCAAAATCACGCAGGGCTTGATCGACAAAGGATACGCGTACGAAGTGGATGGCGATGTGTATTTTCGCGTTCGCCGCGATGAAGATTACGGCAAACTATCGCATCGGCGCATTGATGATCTGGAATCCGGCGCGCGGATCGCGGTGGACGAACGCAAAGAAGACCCGCTCGATTTCGCGTTGTGGAAAGCGTCGAAACCGGGCGAACCGGCGTGGGCCAGTCCCTGGGGCAAGGGACGACCTGGTTGGCATATCGAATGTTCCGCGATGAATCTCGAAACGCACGGCGAACAAATTGATATTCACGGCGGCGGACACGATGTGATTTTTCCGCATCACGAAAACGAAATCGCGCAATCGGAATCGTACACTGGCAAACCGTTTGTGAAATATTGGATGCACAACGCGTTACTGCGTCTCACCGGCGACACCTCCGCCGAAGATAAAATGTCGCGGCATGTTGGCAATACCTTGTGGGTGAAGGACGCGCTCGCGCGCCACGCGCCGGACGCGATGCGAATGTATTTGCTTTCGACGCACTATCGCACGCCGCTCGCATGGAACGATGACGACGTGGACGCGACTGCGCGCGGGTTGGAGCGTTGGCGCGCCGCGTTGAAAGATGCGATCGCGCCGACGGATGAATCGAAAACGAGCCCGCTCAACCTGGTCGCGAATGAAACGCGCGATAAATTTATCGTCGCGATGGACGACGATTTCGGCACGCCGCAAGCGATTGCCGCGCTTCACGAACTCACGCGCGAAATCAATCGCGCGCGTGGCGATGGCGCGCCGCCCGCGATGCTCGCGCCCGCGCAAGCGACTCTGCGCGAACTCGCGAATCTTTTGGGGTTGACTCTGCAAGAACGCGCAACGAACGCGCTCGCCGCCGCGCCGTTCATCGAACTCTTGATCACGGTGCGTAAAGATTTGCGCGCCGCGAAACAATTCGCGCTCGCGGACAAAATTCGCGCCGACCTCGCACAACTTGGGATCATTCTCGAAGATAGCGCGCAGGGGACGATGTGGAAATCAGAAAGGTAGGCTGGGATGTCGCTCGAAGAAAACAGAAACGTTACGCGGCGTTTGTGTGAACGAGTTTGGAATCAAGGCGATATGACGGCGATTGATGAATTACTCGCCGAAAATTTTGTAGATCACGTTGATTTTGATCGCCCCTGGGATCGCGAGCAATACAAACAAGCCTGGACACAGGTACGCGTTATTTTCCCTGATCTGCACGGTACAATTGAAAATCTAATTGCCGAAAGGGATATGGTCGCCGGGTGGATTACTTTTCGAGGCACACACAAAGGCGAATTGTGGGGCATTCCACCAACCGGTAGACAGGTCGTTTATAGGCAGTTTGTCCATCAACGAATCGTGGATGGCAAAATCGTAGATAATTGGGGATTAGCGGACTTTGCTTCAGTTCGCAGACAACTTGAGGCAAAATCTGCCGGATGATTGGTGTCATCTGTACCCAAATGCGAGATTCGTAAAGCGGAGGGGAAATGAGAACGGCTTCTGCAAAATTGACGGTTGAACAATTGGCGAATGCATTGACGCGCTTGACACCCAAGCAACGCGCATCGCTGGTCGAAATTTTCGAACGCGAAAATCTCATCGCGCGGCGCGCGTTGGTTCACCGGCAAATTGCAAAAAGCCAAATCGTTTCCGAGAAAAAATTATTCCGATAGAAAAATTTGATTGGACGCGGACGCGCGTAGACGAACGCAGATGAAAATCCGCGTTTATCCGCGTTCACACTTACCCTAGCGGGAACGCAAGTGCTAGGGTCCGCGTCCCATAATTCAGCCAGATGTCCGATTACCTCTACGGTCGCCAACCGATTCTCGAAGCATTGCGCGCGGAACGCGCGGTCGAAGAAATTTTGATCGCGCGCGGGGTGCACGCGCACGGCGCGCTCAACGAAGTGATCACGCTCGCGAAAAATGCGAACGTGCCGGTGCGCGGCGTTGCGCGCGATGACTTGGATCGCATCGCGCGCAATCATCAAGGCATCGTCGCGCGCGTCGCCGAATTTGGCTATGTCGAAGTTGACGACATTCTGGTTTTCGCGGCGGTGCGCGGCGAACCGGCATTTTTACTTTTGCTCGATTCGGTCCAAGACCCGCAAAATTTTGGCACGTTGTTACGCACGGCGGAAGCGGTCGGCGTGCACGGCGTCATTATCGCGGAACGGCGCGCGGTCGGCGTAACGCCCGCGGTGATCAAAGCATCCGCGGGCGCGATCAATCATTTGAAAATCGCGCGCGTCACGAATCTCGCGCGTACGATGGAGGACTTGAAACGCGCGAACGTGTGGGTGATCGGCATAGAGAACGCGCCGGACGCGCAAGATTATGCGCGCGCGGATTTTTCCGGCGCGATCGCGCTCGTGCTGGGGAGTGAAGGGGAAGGGCTTGGGCGACTTGTGCGCGAGAAATGCGATTTCCTCGTGCGTCTGCCAATGTGGGGCAAAGTGAGTTCGCTCAACGTCGCGGTCGCCGGTTCGATTGTGTTGTATCGCGCGCGCACGCAACGCGCGGAAAAATAAAAACCAGGTCTCTCGCAGAGACCTGGTTTTTTGTTTCAGTCGTTTTGGATTGCCGCCGCGCGCGCGTGCGCGACCGCGCAAAAGTACGGCGTTGCGCCGTCGAGCGCGCCGGTTTCGAGGTGCGCGTGCGCGGGACAGTGCAAACACAAATTGACGATGGGACACTGACGGCACGTCGCCAAAAATTCCGGGTCGCGCGAACGCAAATCGCGCACGCGCGGCACGAGCGTTGCCCACGCGTCGCGCAAACGCGTCGCGCGCAAATTCACCGTCGCGCCGTGCGCCCACAACGACGAACACAACCGAAACGTGCCATCGTAACTGATGTTGAAACTGCCGTTGCCCGCGCCGCAATGAAACAGATGATCGCAACCGACGTGATTGAACTCGGCGTTGATCAGTTTATCTTCGCCGGCGACGAGCGCGCCGAATCGTTTTTCATCCGCGCGTTCGAGCGCGACAATTTCCGTCGGCGTCAAACGCTCTTGCCGGATCTCTTCGTTGCGAACCGGGTCGCCGTCGAAACGCAGATGCAGTTGCGGATCGAACCGGTAAAAATCTTTCGTGCGCGCGCGACCGAACGCGGCAATCGCTTCCATATCGGCGAGATTCGAGCGAAGCGCCATTGCTTTCAAACGCACGTTCACGCCGGCGTCGAACAGCAAATCGAGCCCGCGCGTGAACGCGGCGAACGACCCAGGTTTGCGCGTGACGCGCTCGTACGTTTCGCGCGTCGAACCGTAAATCGTCACCTCGATGTCGCGCGGCGGATATTTTTTGAACAGCGCGACGTGTTCGGGGCGAATCGTCGTCGCGTTGGTGAACACGGAAACGAAAAGCCCTTTACGCTTCAAGCCGAGGTAAATGTCCGTGAAATCATCGCGCAACAATGGCTCGCCGCCGGTGACGAGACACCACAGCGCGCCGAGTTGCGCGGCTTGATCGGCGATGTCGAAAATTTCGTCGCGCGTCAATTCGCGCGCGCGCGCGTTCGCATCGTTCGCCGGCAAGTTGATGTAACAGTGGCGGCAATCGTTGTTACAGCGCGCGGTGATTTCGAGATCGAACGAGAGCGGCACGCGCTTGGCTTTGAGTTTATCCCAGAGTGGGAATTGTTGGATTTCGAGTTGGGTCATCAATACTCCGAACCGCAAATTGCGCGAAGCGTTTGCGTTACAGCAATTCGCGGCGCATCACGATCAGCATCAACTCGGATCCAGCGCTTCGCACAGCGCACAACCGGTAGTGGAACCGCAAATGACATTGGAAGCAAATGGCCCCGCATCTATGCCATTTTTACACCCGGTCAGCACCGCCTCTTCGGGATTATGCCGAACCAGGATGAGCAATTCCGGTTTCGTCCATTTCTGTTTTGGTTGGGGTTTAGTTTCTGTTTCCATTTGGATTCTCCTTGGGTTTGAAATAGTTATTCAGCGTTATTCGTTATGCCGCTTGGCGCGATCAGCGAGCCGCGAATCACGGCTAGCGACTGACGTGAAAGGACGCATCGCATCACCACACGCCGGCGTCCATTCACGCGCGCTTTATCATGCAACACGCGCGTAAATTCCGGCGCATCGCAAATTGCAAAACCCAGCTTGCGATACAATTTGATCGCGGGCGCATTGTCCGCGAAAACAATGAGGCGTAATTCGTGCGCGCCTTCGCTCTGCGCTTGCATCATCGCCTGGCGCGTCAACAATTCGCCGATGCCGCATCCGCGCCAGCGCGTCCACACATGAAGCGAAAACAACCAATGCCCAACGTACGGAAAATGCGCCGGCGGATGGCGCACGAGTTCGACAAACCCGGCAAGGTCGTCGCCGATTTTGGCGACATAGTGCGTGGCATTTGGATTGCGCGGCGTGGAACGCATCCACACACCGGGATTGAACCGGCGTTGCACCTCCGCGAGCTCGGCGTCACTCGCTTCGGCGATGACGACGCGCGGTTGCACGCGTCGCCCGAGCGCGCGATACGGCGCAAGATTTTGCGCGCGGCGAAGCATCACGCCGGCAACGCGACGCGGAAAATAGTACAACGCTTTGAGCGCGAGCAAAATTTGTTCGCGCGATAAAAAGGCGATCGCCGCGCGCTCCGCGCCGATGCCGCCGCCCACGGTTTTGCCATCGCGTTCGACGCGCACGACGCGACCCAGGATCTGTGCGCGCGCGAACACGCCATCCGGTTCGGCGATGTTGTCGCCTTTCAGCACAAATCCGTCCGACGTTTCCGCGATGAGCCGATGCACGACCAAACGATCACTCGCCGGGTTTATGAACGCGACGACCTCGCCGATGTGTGGCGCGTCCGCGAACGGCGCGAGTGTGATCGCATCGCCGTCCTGGATGAAGGGGGACATGCTATAGCCGCGCGCGGTAAAGCGAAACGGCTTGCCGTGTTCGAGAACGACACGCGTGAGTTCACGCAGAGTCGCGCCGGTGATCGGCGCGTTTTCGATTTGGGTGACGAAACTAGACATCGCTCACAACCGATTGCGGTACAACGCCGGGTCAATCGCCGCGCGCATCGCTTCAACGTCGAGCGACGCGCCGAGAAATTCGCGCACGCGCGCAATTTGCTCGCGCGGACTCGCGAGCAGATCGTTGTACTGGACGAACAGGACGCGCACATTTTTTTGGCGCACCAGGCGCGCTTCGTAAATCGCGTACTCGGTTTTGAACGCGAGGATTTGCTCGCGCTCGCTCAGTTTCACATCCGCGCGCGTCAAGCCCATCTTGCTCCACGACGCGAGCACCTCGGCGATTTTGCGTTTCATAAAAATCACGCGATACTCGAACGTCGCCGGCAAGTGTTGCAGTTGGTACGCGATGACCTTGACCGCTTTGGCTCGCGCGTCCGCGACCCAGTCGGTCGTTTCATCCTTGCCGCCCAGGTTCAGCGCGCGCGCGTACTCGAAATAACCGCGCGGGTTGTGCTCGTCCGGTTTTCTAAATTCGTCCACCAAAACCGGCATACCGCCCGCCGCGAGCATTTGCATCATCAGCGAGGTGCCGGAGCGCGGATAACCGGAGACGATGGTGATGCCATTCTCGCTCACTGCGCGACAACCATTTTACGCCGCGCCAGCTCGCCGACCATCCCCAGCATATCGCGTTCGATGTCGGCGCGTGTCCCGTCAAATTCGCCGGCAAGTTCGTCCGCGATTTGCGCGAGCGTGCGCGCGCCATTCAGCTTTTGCCAGATCGCCTGCCCGGTCGGGTTGAGCGTGTACAGTTCGTCATCCGCATCGCCGATGCCGGACGCGAGCGGGACGATAATGAGTTCGTCTTCGATCACGCGCGCGACCACATCTTCGGACGGCGCGCAGATGGTTTGCAAAGTTACGTTTGGATCAGTCATTGTGATTCTCCTTTTATTTGAAAGATGAAAGATGAATTCATCCTTCATCTTTCATCTCTCATCTTTTTTTCCCAGCCGTATTCATTCTCGCCCAGCCACCCCAAGTACCGCGCTTGCGCGTGCGCGACCGCGCACAAGTACTCGACCGGCGTATCGAGCGTGCCGGTTTCCGCCCACGCTTTCGCCGGGCATTGCTCGCATAATCCTTTGAGAAAACATTGCGCGCATCGGCGCAGATATTCCGGACTCGTCGCGCGCAGTTCATGCAACGCTGGAAAATTTCCCAAAGCATCGCGTAGTTTGGTGGTTGGGTGGTTAGTTGGGTCTTCCCCTCTCCCCTGCTCCCCCTCTCCCTTGCCGTTCAACAAATCAATCGTCAACTCCGGCGCCCGCATGCCCATGCACGGTTGCAAACGTCCGTACGCGTCCACGCACCCGCTTCGCCCGGCACACGCGCCGCAGTTGAACAACTTGTCGCCCGGCGCGCCCATAAATTTTTTCGCGCGAAACTCGTCCATATTCTTGCGATATTTTGCTTCATCGCGCGCGAGCAGTGCGATCGTTTCGTCCGGCGAAAAACGCATCGCCGCCACCGCGCGATTTTTCGCTTCGTCGTCGCGACGATTTCGCAAATCGAAATTCATCGCGTAACCCGGACGCTTCTTCATCCAGGGAATCGTTTTTGCCCACGCTTCGAATTGATCGAGTTCATTTCGATTCGGCGGCAGGAGCGATTGCTTGACGATGAACGGAATGTTGCGTTCGAGCAGTAAATGTACGCCGCGCCAAAATTGCGCGAACGAGCCGGGCGCGCGCGACACGGCTTCGTACGATTCGCGCGTCATGCCGTACACCGTGATTTCGATTTCGACGCGCGGCGGGATGCGCGCGAATAAATCGGCGAGGTGTTCGGTGATGAGTCGCGCGTTCGTGAACAGCAAGACCTTCATTCCGAGTCGTCGCGCGAACAAATACAGTTCCTCGAAATCGGGACGCAAGAGCGGCTCGCCGCCAGTAAAGCGCACGCGCAGACAACCCAGGTCGGCGGCTTGATGCAAAATGTCTTTGATTTGCGCCGTCGTCATTTCGCGCGCGCGCGTGTTCGCATCGTGCGCCGGCAAATTGATGCAACAATGGATGCAATCGTTGTTGCACCGCTCGGTCAGTTCGAGGTCGAGTTGACCGAGTTGAGAGCCAATCGGTTTTTGGAATTGTTTGACGCGCTGGTGATAGGTAGGCAATGGGCGCTCCGTGATACGCACGAGATATTTTTGTGCTATAATGTAACTATGGTCGCCAATCTTCCCAAGGTAGTCATTGATACGAACATCGTTTTTGAGGGCTTGACGCAACAAGGCGGCGCGGCGGGTCTCGTGCTGGATGCTTGGGTCAGCGGCTTGCTTGCCGTCTGCGTCTCGAACGCGCTCGCGTATGAATATGTTGACGTGCTGGCGCGTAAATTGTCCGCCGCGCGCTGGCAACGTCTCGAGCCGGTCCTGGGGCGATTGCTCGCCCAAGCGGAATTTGTGACGATTTATTATTCGTGGCGACCCGCGACGCCGGATCCTGCCGACGAACATCTGGTAGATTGCGCGATGAATGCGAACGCCGCGCTCGTTACCTTCAATGTGCGCGATTTCCGCGCCGCGCAACAAGCGTTGGGCTTGCGCGTGATCACGCCAGCGGAATTGCTCACCGAACTCGCGCGCGGTGGCTAAACCAGGATCGCCAGGAGCATAAATATGAATCCTTTGACTGTTCCACTTCCGCAAACGCTACGTTATCAGTTGGAAATGCTGGCGCAACGCGAAGGCGTTTCACTCGATCAATACATTCTCTACGCGCTGGCGCGGCAGGTTTCGTTCGCGTACACGATTACGGAACGCACGGACGCCGCACAACAACGCGTCGAATTTACTGCGCTCCTCCAATCGCTCGGACACGCGTCGGATGATGACATCCAAACGGCGTTGGCAGAACGCACGCCCGTCGCACCGGCGCGCGACGTGTCGCCCGAGACATTGGCGCGCGTGCGGGAGCGCATTGCGACGGCAACAGGGCGCGCGGGTTAGTCTGCCATCGCGCGCGCCAACGCGAACGGCGCGGACCGAGAAATTGGTATCTGCCGCGCCGCGCAGACCTGACAGGTTTGCCAAACCCGTCAGGTCTTTCCCTCCCTCGCGGATTCCCAAGAGCCAAAACCTAAGGGAGCAGGAGTAGCGAACCGCTAACTTGAACCCCCATTCGCGCAGTCAACGGAACAGATGAGGTAACCACACCCGTTGTTATAAGCGTCCGGTCCGTCGCCGCCCGAGACTTTGCATGTGGTTAACACCGCTTCCTCCGGCTTGTTCCGCACCAGCACGGTCAATTCCGGTTTCGTCCATTCTTTTTTCGGTTGTGCTTTGTTTTCCATTGGTCTTGTCTCCTTTGTTTTTCTACAGGAAGAGCGGGAAGGTCAGGAAGATTTTTCTTCCCGTTCTTCCACTCTTCCTATGCCAATCACGCTTCGCACAATCGAACCAACTCACCTACAATCGCCCCGCTCTTGTCAAACTTCATCGCATAGCACGGCACCTCCTGGACGATTTGTGCAAGCACGTCCAACTCTTTTTGCCACCACTCGGCGGTCACGGCAGAACGAATCAACGTCGCGAGCAAACGTTTCCAAATTTCCTTGCGGTCGGTCAACGGCGCGATTTCGTTGCGCGTGTCCTGCCGTAGGAACAAAATCGCGCGCAGAGGCGCGGACGCGCCGGACACATCCGCGGTCGTGCCGTGACTCCATGTGCCGTGAACGCGCCACTCTGATTTCAGATTTATGATTTCAGATTTATGATTTTGGATTCCGGCGGAATGCCATTTGCGTATGATGTTGCGGTCGTCACACAAAATCTCAACTTGCAACCCAGACCCTAAGGGTTTCCAAAAACCCTTAGGGTCTCGCGCCGCCGCCTTCAGCAACTCCATCGTCGTAGACTTGCCCGCGCTCGAATGACCGACGAAGACCAAGCCCTGCCCGTTCACGATTGCCGCCGCCGAGTGCATCAACACCGCGTTGCGATCCGCGAGCAAGGGCGCGAGCCAGATTTGGTCGGTGGGAAAAAGCGAGAGCGAGTGCCAGCCCTTTTCGCGGATGAGGTCGAGATCGCGCGGCGGGCTGTAGATCGTCCCGTGCGTGTGATCGGGATTGAACACGGCGACGCGATGCAGTTCGTGGTCACTCCCGTTTGGCGATATGCCGCGATAAAACCAGGTGCCGTTTTTCGCGCGCGAGATTGCCCAGGGCGCTTTGCGATACAATTCCGTACCCAGGTCTTTGCCTTTCAAATCGGGCAATTCAAAATAATGTTGCAACGTCACATTGTCGTCGCCCGGACCCTCGACCGCGAACGACGCAAACTCCGGCTTGAATTTGATCTCATCGAAATTTACTTGGCTCTCGATACGCACCGTGATGCCGGCGATTTGAAAATACCGGCGATGCTGGGTTTGCCATTCGGCTTTGAATTTTTGCGCCTCGTCCGCGACCGCGCACAAGTACGGGATGCGCGCCGAGTAGCGCCCGGTTTCGAGATACGCGTACACCGCGCACCAGCGACAGTCCGCGCGTTTGTCGCAACTGCCGCACTGCGCGCGCCACTCGTTGCCGCCGCGCACCTGGTCCGCGCACGCTGGAATAAATTCTTCCCATGCTTCGCGGAATGTGCCGCGCCGCAAATCGTACCGCAACGCCGGGTCTTTGATGAACGCGCACCAGGTCATTTGTCCGTACGGATCAATGTGAAATTCGTTGTGTTGCGCGATGCACGCGGCAAAGAGCCGGTCGTCATGGGTAGGGGCGAAGCATGCTTCGCCCTTACCTTCCTTGAGTTCTGCAATGCGTTCGTTGTACGAAGGTTGCGGCTTGTCCAACTCGATCACCTCGCGCGGCGACAAACGTTGTCCGGCGATTTCGCGATTTTTCGCCGGCGACCCGGATGACGAGAGGTACAGCCACGCCGCGCCCACGCGTTGATGCGGCGACAAGGTTTGCGCGAGTTCTTGCATCGCATTCCACTGATGCCAATTTTCGCGCATCGGAATCAACTGCACGATGAAACCCGCGCCGGCTTCGCGCAGATAATTCATCCCGCGCAATGCCGCGTCGAATCCGCCGGGATTGCGCGTGACGGAATCGTACACGTCGGCGGTTGCGCCATAGAGCGCGATCATTTTCGTGCCCTTGCGTTTGAGTAGTTGCGCGATCTCTGGCGTGATGCGCGTGCCGTTCGAGTTGAGCGAGTAACCGGTGGACTTGCGTGTGAGGTAATCGAAAATTTCGGGGAAATCATCGCGGAGCATTGGCTCGCCGCCGGAGATGCTCCACTGGCGCGTGCCGAGCGCGCGCGCTTGATCGGCAATCGCGCGAATTTCGTCGAACGTGAGTTCGTCGGCTTGCTCGCGCGCATTCGGCGCGAGCCACAGCCAACAGTGGCGACAGGTGTTGTTGCACCGATACGTCAGGTCGAGGTGACCTTCAAGGGGAAGACGCGGCAAATCGGTTTGCGAAATTTTGGCGCGCGTTACGTAATTCGTCATCGAATCTCCTGCAAGTCGTCGCGACATTTGCGGAAAACAAAGCAACGGTCGGTTACGCTATTGGCTCGCGCTCGTCCAAGCGTCCAACTTGCCGGGCGATCCGGCGAGACGAGCGGTCATTGCTTCCGTTGCATCAAGTATTCGATTGGATAAATTCCGTGCTTGATTTACTGTATGATGATTGATTGGATTTGTCAAAATTACTTTGGGATG
>JACRPR010000081.1 GCA_016223105.1 Chloroflexota bacterium
AGCACGGCGACGGCTCGCGCGAGCTCGCGTCCATCGCGACGATCCCGGCGCGGCGCGGGCAGGGCATCGCGCGCGCGCTCATCGAAGCGTTGCTCGCGCGCGAAACCGGGACGTTGTATCTCACTTGCCGCGATCAACTCGAATCGTTTTACACGCGTTTTGGTTTTTGCAAAATCACGCGCGACGCAATGCCGCCGTACTTTCGCCGGCTGATTCGGATCGTTAATCTCATCGCACCGGTTTTGCGCGGCGCGCGAATTATCGTGATGAAACGCGAGAAATAAATTTGAACGCGGACAAACGCGGATGTACGCGGATTTTTTAAAATCAAAATCCGCGTTCGTCCGCGTTTGTCCGCGTCCCAATTTGGAGGTTTCGATGAAATCATTGCTTGTGGTTTACGCGCATCCCGACGATGAACTCTCCATCGGCGGAACGGTCGCACATTACGCGCGGCAAGGCGTCGCGACGCATTTGATCTGCGCGACGCGCGGCGAGGTCGGCGAAGCGCCGCCCGATCTTAAAGGATTCACTTCGATTGCCGCAATGCGCTCGGACGAGTTGCAATGCGCGGCGAACATTCTCGGTTTCGAGTCGGTGCAATTTTTGGATTATCGCGATTCCGGGATGCCGGGTTCGCCGGACAATCAGCATCCACAATCGCTCGTCGCCGCACCCACGGATGAGGTCGCGCGCAAAATTGCCGCGACGATTCGGCGCGTGAAACCGCAAGTCGTCATCACGTTCGATCCCATCGGCGGCTATCGCCACCCCGATCACATCGCGATTCATCGCGCGACCGTCGCGGCGTTTGATCGCGCGCGCGATCCAAAAATCGAAATAGATGATTTGCCCGCGCACGCGCCGCAAAAATTATATTACTGGACTTTTCCGCGCGGTTTTCTCAAAACCGGTGTGCGCCTGCTCAGATTACTCGGGCGCGATCCAAAACGATTTGGTAAAAATCACGACATCAATCTCGAAGCATTAGTCGAATTTGATTTTCCGATTCACGCGCGCATCGCGATTGGCGACGCGCTCGATCAAAAAGCGCGCGCGACCGCGTGCCATTCGAGTCAAATGCAAAGTATGGGCGGCGCGCTCGCGCGTTGGTTCGAGCGTTTATTCGCGAACGAGGAAACATTTATGCGCGCGATCCCCGCCGCGCCGCCGCATCGCATCGAGCGCGATTTGTTTGAAGGGATCAGCAGTTAATTCTTTTAGCCACAGAGCGCACAGGGGACGCAGAGGGAAAAATAAAATTTCTCTGTGACCTCTTTGCGCTCTGTGGCTAAAACTGAGATGGGCTGAGCAGTTACGAAAATTTAACACTCGCGTAAATCCCCTAAAATCCCCGCCGATATAATCCATCCGTAAGAATCGAAAATGCGTGATGTATCAAACAACCGTGCGCGCCGCTCTTCTAAACAGTGTCATATTGGTAAAATTGTTTTGGCTGATCGTTCAGCCATAGAAAGCGGCATATGTCCCTGACGACTTTAGGAATGAGGTTGTCCAAAGCCGCTCTGCATCAATCCATCCGCAACCAGAGTTTCCTCCTCAAAGAATGGATCGCCGGCGGGATTGCCGCGTTGATGTTGACGTTGGCGCTTGCCGGCTTGTGGCTTGCCTTCACGCGCTCAATCTGGCTCGTCTTTGCGTTGGGCGGCGTGGTTGCCGTTGGATTGCTCCTCCCATTTTTTGCCGCGATGCCGGTGTTGCATCCGCGCCGAATTCGCGTTTCGCAAACGCCCGCCGATTTTGGAATCGCGCGGTGGGAGAATGTAAATTTTCTCGCGGCAGATGGCGTGCAATTGCGCGGCTGGTTTATTCCGCCCGCGTCTTCGACTGACGGCCCGACGATTGTGTTTGTGCATGGCTTGGGCGGCAATCGCGGCGAGTTACTGCCGGAAGCCGCAATGCTCGCGCGCGCCGGCTATGGCGCGCTCTTGTTCGATTTGCGAAATCACGGGCGCAGTCGCGGCACGTTGACGACGTTGGGTTTTCGCGAAGTCGAAGATGTGCGCGGGGCGGTCGCGTATCTCGAAATGCGCGGCGATGTCAATCGCGCGCGGATCGGTTTGTTCGGACATTCGATGGGCGCGGCGACGGTCGTGCGCGCGGCGGCGCGGCTCGCGCAAGTGCGCGTGGTGATCGCGCAGGGCGCGTACTCGTCGCTTGAAGAAAATATCGCGCGCGGCGTGATCGCGCAAGCCGGCTTGCCGCCGTTTATCTTCGCGCCGTTGATGATTTGGCTGGGCGAACGCGCGACCGGTTTGCGCGTCAATCAAGTGCGCCCGATTGATGATGTCGCGAGCATCGCGCCGCGCGCGCTCTTGTTGATTCATGGCATGCGCGATTCCGTCGTAACGGTCGAGAACAGCCGGCGGTTGTATCACGCGGCGAACGAGCCGAAAGAATTATTTCTCGTGAACGCGGCGCAACACAAAACGCCGATGTTCGCCAGTCCCAGCGAGTACGAAAAACGCGTTACCGATTTTTTGGCAGTGCATTTACGCGGCGACCGGGTTGTTCAACCCGGCATATGAGCGCGACGATTTTATAAAGCCGTTCAATCCAACTGATTGAACGGCTTTTATGCCATACGGAAATGGCGTAGGGGCGAAGCATTTTTCGGCGCGCGTGCGCCGAAAAATGCTTCGCCCCTACAATCCAAAATTTTGACGCAGACCCAATGGCGCAACCCCTTTGACAGATGCTATCCACAGACTTATAATGTGGCTATGGCTGGTGGAATTGCACTGCGCGATGATACGGAATTAATTCAGTCTTGCATTCGGGGCGACGATGGCGCGTGGAAAGAGTTGGTGGACCGCTACGCGCGGCTTGTCTATTCGATCCCGATTCGCTATCGGTTGTATGGCGCGGATGCCGACGATGTATTCCAAAATGTTTTTGGAATTGTATTTCGACAGTTAGGCAAACTGCGGCATCAAACCGCGTTCGCGGCGTGGTTGATTACGATCACGCATCGCGAATCCTTGCGCGTGTTGCGGCTCACGCGCTCGCACGAAGATCTCGAAGATACGATCAGCGACAGCTCGACGCCGCCCGCGGATCGATTGGAGCAATGGGAACGCCAACATTTTGTGCACGAAGCGCTCAAGCGCACCGAGCAACCGTGTCGCGATTTGTTGACCGCGCTTTTTCTCGAATCGCCCACGCCGAGTTATGATAAAATTGCCGCGCGCTTGGCGATGCCGGTCGGAAGCATTGGTCCGACGCGCGCGCGGTGCTTTCGAAAATTTGAAGCCCTACTCGTGTCAATGGGTTTCGACAAGACATTCTGATTCTTGTATTTTTTTATTGATTCATCCCTCTTTTTTATTGACGTAGGAAAGTATGATAGCGCATCCAATCAGCGACGAAGAATTAATTGCATACGCCGCCGGCGAATTGATGGGAGACGATTTTATCCGCGTCGTGTTCCATGTTTCCAATTGCGTCGAATGTTCTACGACGGTGAATCGGTTTCGACGCGTGCGTTCCGTATTGCACACGGACGATTCCGTTACCCCGCCTGTCGCGACGCTTGCGCGCGCACAGGCGATTTTTTCGACGTATCGTCCGCAGTTTCGGAATGCCTGGGGCGCGAGTTTTTTGCGGAATCGGCTCGTCTTGGCAACTGCCGCAGTCGCGGCATTGCTCATTTGCGCGTTCGCGCTCAACACGATTCTGATGCAACCGGACATTTCACCCGACAGTCCACTCTATCCGGCTAAAGTAACTGCCGAAGGAATTCGCGATGCGATCTCGCGCGCCCTGGGTGGTTTGGGTTTGCGCGGCGCGCCTTCGCCCGAACCGATCACTCCCGCCGAAACGCAACCCGCGATTGCCGCGACGCCCGCGCCGATCATTGCAACCGCCGCGCCCATCGAATCGCCTCCCAGCCCGGCGCAACCTCAACTCAAACCAACCGATGTTCCGCCGGGACAAACCAGGATTCCACCAGGTCAGGTCAACACGCCGCCCGGTCAAGCGCGTACTCCACCAGGTCAGGTCAACACACCGCCGGGTCAAGCGCGCACAGCGACGCGACCCGCCAATACACCACCCGGTCAAGTGAATACTCCACCCGGTCAAGCGAACACACCACCCGGTCAAGTGAACACACCACCAGGTCAAGCGAATACACCACCCGGTCAAGTGAACACACCACCAGGTCAAGCGAACACACCGCCCGGTCAAGTGAACACACCATCCGGTCAACAAAAAGTTCCGCCGGGTCAAGCCAATACGCCAGCGAGCAAAGCGCCGGTGCCATCCAGCCAGATGAGCACGCCCGCGCCGCAAGGATTGGTTCCATTGAGCGAGCCGACTGACACCGCAACGCAAACCGCGCCGAACGATGCCGTGCCGACGCGCATCGCGATTGTGCCGACGCCGGAATCGCGCGCCACTAGTCCGCCGGCAGATCCAATCGCGACCAGCATCCCCACTGCACCCGCGTCTGAATCGCCGGCGAGTCCAACTCGCGTTGCTTTGCTTCAACCGACGGCGATCAGCGAGCCCACTGCTACGCCCGCTCAAACTCAGGTTGCGATTTTGGTCTCGACAGCAACCGCCGTTCCGACTTTAATCGCACCGTCCACGTTACTGCCGCCGGTTTCAAACATTCCGCAGTCTGGGATTCGCATTGACGACACTGGGTTGATTGTGATTTCAACTTTGGTGCTCGTCGTTATTGGCATTGCCGCGCTGGGCGCGTTGCGTCGCGGCGTGTGAATCGAATCGGCGCACAAAAAAACGGCGTAACCGTTCAGGTGTCATTGCGAGGAGCGTTTTTTGCGACGAAGCAATCCCCGCGTGTCAAGTCCGGATCGCCAAGGTGGAGATTGCTTCGCAAAAACCGCTCGCAATGACAGACGGGGCTGAACGCTTACAAAACGGCGATCCATTTTTTGGATCGCCGTTTTGTTTTTAGAGCGCATGCTCGACTTTAATTTCATCGCGCACCGGAATTCCATCGTTGCCGATTAGTGGAATTGTTGGTTTGAGCTTGCGCGATTGTTCGACCGCGTTGCGATAAATTGCGACCAGCGCGAACCCGCGCTTTTGATAAAACCGCAACGCGCTCAAATTATCATTCGTCGTGATCGCCCACACGCGCCGGCATCCCGCGCGCCGCGCAAAATCCTTGACCGCGCGAATTAATTTTGTGCCGACGCCAACATTCGGGCGCGTGCTATCGAGCGTTACGATCTCGCATGCGTCGTCAGTGATGTCGCACGTAACCAAGCCGACGCGTTCGCCTTTGTCGAGCGCGACAAACCCGGCGAGTTCGTCCGGCTGATGAGCGATGCCGCGCGATACAACAATCGCCGCACCCCAGCGTTGCGCGATAAATTCGCGCACCCACGCGCGATCATCCTGCGTCAACGGACGAATGATCACATTCATCGCGCTTGGTACACCCGATCCGTTTTCGCCGCCATAATAAAATCGTTGCGATGCAGTCCTTTGATTTTATGCGTCCACCACGTTACCGTAACTTTACCCCACTCGGTTAGAATCGCCGGATGATGTCCCTCGTGCTCCGCCAGTTCCGCGACCTGGTTTGTGAACGCGACCGCCTGCGCGAAATTTTTGAACGGGAACACGCGCTCGAGCCGATCAATATCATCGCGCGGGATGATGTGCCATTCGGGAATTTCCGGTTTATAGATCGCGATTTCTTCGAGCGTCGCGGTCGGCTCGCCGCCGCGACACGCGACGCATTTCAACTCGGTGAGGTTTGCCATTCGTCTTTATCCTTTCCGCACACGCGTTTCTTTCACCTTGAACAACATCGCGACGCCGAGCGCAAAGCCAATGATCCCGACGACGAACATAAACGTAAAGCCGCTTCCCGCGGATTGCGCGTTGAACAAACTGATGAGCGGCGCGAGCAGAGAAGTAACGACGGTCGCGCCTGCGGTCGCGAGATTCGTCAATCCCAAAAAGCGCGCCGAATCTTCCGGCGGGGTGAGATCAACCGCCCACGCCCAATTCGCGCTCGTAAAAAATCCCATCCCGATTCCGATCAATCCGCCGGCGACGAGCAAATCATTGATGCCGAGGAGCGGCGCGGGCGCGTTGCGCGCGAACAATAGCGCGACCGCGCCGACCGTCGCGAGCAACCCGCCCAGCACGTTGATGTTTCTGCGTCCGACGCGATCTGATAATGGTCCCGCGATCAATGTGATGAGCACGAGCGTCAGCACGACGGTCGTCAACAACTCGCCTTGCAAATTCACGGCGGCTTTGATCGCCGCGTCAACATCGGTGATGTGTCCGAGCAAAACTTTTTGAAAATAAAATTGTGCGTTGTTCGAGATGAACGCGAGTCCGCCCAAAATCGCGAGGCGCGATGCGATGAGCCAGGAGAAATCGGGAAATTGATTGACGAAATGAACCGCGCGCGCGAACGAAAATTTTTCGCGCGGGCGATCGGCAACCGGCGCGCGCGCGGTCGCCGGTTCGCGCACGAGCGCGACGTTGAGCATCATCGTGCCGAGCAAAACGAACGCGACGAACGCGACCATCATTTGGATATTCGCGTCGAGCGCGGTGTCGGGATCGCCCAGGATGCGCGGCACGATCAGCGCGGTCGCAATCAAGCCCGCCGTGTCAATGAATTGTTTGATGCCGGACGCGGTGCCGCGTTGTTTTTCCGGGACGAGATCGGGAAGCAAACCCTGATACGGTCCGTGCGCGATGTTCGACGAAAATTGCAACAGCCAATACGCCGCCAGCAAGACCCAGTAATTTGGAGCGAAAGCAAGCCCAGCCAGAAAAATCAAATTCACCAGCGTCGCGCCAACGACGAACGGATAGCGTTTGCCCCAGCGCGAGGTAATGCGATCACTGAACGCGCCCGCCGCCGGTTGCACAATCACCGCGATCAACAAGCCGCCAAAACTGAGCAAGCCCAACGCGGCTTCGGCATTCGCTTGCCCAACCATATTCGCGCGCGGCAAAATCGCTTGCAGTAAAAATCGCCCGACCGTGTTCCACATAAACGAAATGCCGAGATAGTACACGTTCATCGTGACATAATCGAACGCGCGTAAAGGACGATTCATTTTTTCCTCCATCGGCGTCATCATACCACGCAAAATTTAAAGTGACAAGAGCGGTGCTGTGGCGCGGGGAACTGTGGCGCGGGAACTGTGGCGCGGGCGGCTCGCCCGCATTTGTTATCCGGCGGGCGAGCCGCCCGCGCTACAGGATTCTGTTTGACGCGCTGATTTATCTCGACTATAATTTTGCGGGGTTAAAAAAATGATTCGATCACATCTCGTTTCCGTTTTGCGTTTTGCGTTTTACATCCTCCTCCTCTTCATCGCCGGGTGCAATCTTTTACCCGGCGATTCTTCTACGCCGACGCCCGCGTTCACGCCGACGCCGGTCGTTTTCGCCGAAGACACCGCGCGCACATTTCTCAAAGCATGGGCGGAAGCCGATTACGGCGCGATGTATACGATGCTCGCGCCCTCGCGCAAAGAAACGATCACCGCGGAACAATTCATCACGCGCTATAAAAATATCGTCGTCGAAGCGACGATCACATCGGTCAAGCCGGTCGTCACACTCGTGCACGAAGAGGGCAACGAAGCGTTCGTGAATTTTTCGGTAACGTTTGAAACGAACGCCGCCGGGACGATCAAGCAAGACAACTCGATGCAACTGCGCCGCGACGCGGAGCGCAATCGCTGGGGCGTGTTGTGGAATCCTGGGTTGATTCTGACGCAATTGAGCGCGGGCGGGAGCGTCCGATTTTTTCCGGTCGCGTCCGCGCGCGCGGATATTTATGATCGCAAAAATCGTCCGTTCACGCAACCGCAAGAGCAAGTGATCGTCGAGGTGGTGCCGGCGGAAATGAAAAACGAGAACGCGGTGCTCACCGCGCTCGCGAAAATTTTCGGCTTGCAAGCGAGCGCGATCAAAGCGCTGTACAGCAAATTTCCCGGCGATTGGCGCACGCCGATCGGTCCGCTCACGCGTGACCAGGCGCGCGCGAACGCCGAAGCGTTGGCATTGCCCGGCATTTTCGCGGACAAGACGCAGTACGCGCGCGTGTATCCGCGCGGCTCACTCGCCGCGCACGTCATCGGTTACGCGGGTCCGATCACCGCGGAAGAATTGGAAAAACTTCGCATCAAAGGTTATCGCGAGGGCGACATCACCGGCAAATCCGGTTTGGAATTGTGGGGCGAATCCTATCTTGCCGGACAACGCGGCGGACGCCTCGTGATTCTTTCGCCATCGGGCGCGATCACCGCGACGCTCTCAAACATCCCGGCAAAGCAAAGTCAAAATATTTACACGACGATTGATCTGGACGTGCAAGAGATCGCGGAAAAAGCGTTGGGCGCGCGCGCGGGCGCGGCAGTCGTGATGGATGTGGCGAACGGCAATGTGCTGGCGATGGCAAGCTATCCGCGCTATGATTTGAATTGGCAAAAACTTTCGACGCAAGAACGCCGCGCGATTCTCAACGATCCCGGCGATCCGTTCATCAATCGCGCGGCGCAAAGCGCGTTTCCGCCGGCTTCGATTTTCAAAATCGTGTCGTACACCGCCGCCATCGAAAAAGGCGGCTACGCGGCGAACACGACCTTCAACGATCCTGGTTTTTGGGATGGCTTGGGCGAAACGTTTCGCAAGTATTGTTGGACGTGGCCCATCACCAAAAAAGGGCACGGCGCGATTTCACTGCAAGACGCGTTGACCGAATCGTGCGACGTTACGTTTTATCAAATCGGAATGAAATTGCATCAGCAAGATAAAACGCTTCTCGCGAGTTACGCGCGCGCGTTTGGTTTGGGCGCGGACACCGGGATCGAGATCGGCGAAGCCGCGGGCATTGTGCCGGATCCGAACGCCGCGACCTGGCGTCCCGGCGACGCGGTCAATATGGTGATCGGGCAGGGCACGCTGTTGACCTCGCCACTGCAAATTGCGAATATGTTCGCCGCCGTCGCGAACGGCGGCACGCTCTACAAGCCACACGCAGTCGCGCGTATCAGCAGTCTCGCGGATGGCACCGAAAAAATTATTCAGCCGGAAGTGATCGGCAAACTGCCGGTTTCCGCGACCACGCTCGCGACGATGAAGCAAGCGTTACTGCGCGTAACAACCGATTCGGATGGCACCGCGTATCTCGCGTTCAAAGGATCGAAAGTGATCGTCGCCGGAAAAACCGGGACGGCGGAGGTGTTCAAATCGGGGGAACCCCATTCCTGGTTCGCGGGCTATGCCCCGGCGGATCGTCCCCGGATCGCGATCGCGGTGATCGTTGAACACGGCGGTGAAGGATCGAAAGCCGCCGCGCCCATCGTTCGCGAGATCGCGGAAAAATTTATGGCATTGCCTGTCAGGTAGGGGCAACCCTATGTGGTTGCCCAGGTCTTGATCCGCGAATAAACAACCACAGATTGCACAGATTCCACAGATTATTTTCGCGGAGCGTCTGTGCAATCTGTGCAATCTGTGGTTTGTTTTTTCTCAGATCGCGATTGATTTCTATCGTCGCGCGCGCGTGCGCGTTGGCGGCTTGTTCGTTTTGCGGAGCGCTTCCGAATCAATTTCGACGGTCGCCCAGTGATGCAACAAATGGATCAGCACGCGCACGCGACCCTGGGGCGAAAGTCGCCGATCAAAAATCGCGTCGAGATCAGCGAACGGTCCCGAGGTGATGATCACGCGGTCGCCTTGATTGATGATCTCGCCGATGCCGTCAAACACATCGGCTTGCGCGAGCCGCGCGCGAATCGCTTCGACCAAGCGTTCGTCTACGCGCGCCGGTTTGTCGCCGATCATTACGACGCGCCGCGCGCCCGGCGCATAATGCAGAGTCCACAATCCGACCTGGTCAATGTCCGCGCGCGCGAACAAATAGCACGGAAAAAATGGACGTTCATCCGGACGCCCGCGCCGCCGCGGTGCGGGAAGCGTCGGATAAAAAATCTCAATGCCGCGTTCGGCGAGGTACGATGCGACTTGACGTTCTTTGCGTGGTTTCGTGTGAACAGTGTACCAATGTTGCATAATGTTTCCTGGTCAGACAATTTTCTTGTAAGGCAATTTTCCAAATTGCCCCCCGCGTGTAAAGGGTAATTGTAAGCGTTCAGCCCCATCCGTCATTGCGAGCGGTTTTTGCGAAGTAATCTCCGACTTGGTCGATCCGGACTTGCAACGCGGAGATTGCTTCGTCGCAAAAAACGCTCCTCGCAATGACACCTGAACGGTTACGGGTAATTTAGAAAATTGCCCTCCGCGTGTTAGCGAAACAAATCCATTTCTTTCGCGCGCACGATTTCGCGCGCCGCGCCATCGCGTTGCGAAAATGGAATGCCGCGCGCATGCACGATGGGACGTCCCTCATCGGCTTGACCTTGCAGTAACGATGCCGCCGATGCGATTTGATCCGCGAGTCCGACGACCGTAACCTGCAAATGATAGCCGAACAAATCCGGCTGTCCGCGCAAATCTTCGAGCGCGGGAATTCCGGCGACGCCAATCGCGATGCCGATCGCGCCGTTACGCCACGCGCGCCCGTGCGTGTCGTTGATGACGATGCCGACATCGCACCCGCTCGCATCGCGCAAGCGCGCGCGCAGATCGCACGCGGAGCGATCCGCGTCCTCCGGCAAACGCAAAATCCATTCTTCATCGTCGTGGGGCGCGACGTTCGAACGATCAATTCCCGCGTTCGCGCAGACCCAGCCCTGGTGCGTTTCGACAATCAGCAATCCTTCGCGCACGCGCACGATTTCGCGCATGTCCCACAGCACGACCTCGCAGAAACGCGCGTCCTTGCCGGTTTGTTGCGCGAGTTCGCGCGCGCGTGGCGAGGGCGTTACATCGCGCAGACGCACCATTCGCCCTTCGGCTTTGCTCACAATTTTTTGCGCGAGCACGATCACATCGCCATCCGCCAGCGCAATCGGCGCGTCGGTGAGTCCGCGCAAAATAATCGCGGCGAGATCATCGCCGCGCTGAATCAGCGGAATGTTGGGGAGCGCAGTGAGAGTGAGTTGATTATCCATCTGAACCAACGATTCGATCAAAAATCAGTAGCGCGTATCTGGCGCAGACGGTTTTGATGGTTTCCCAGTTTTGCCAGCGTGGGGCAAGGTTCTTGTATTCGGCAAGCCCCAACTCATCCAGATCATAGGGGAGCGGATTCGCGAGTTGAATTTGTAATTGTTGTAACGCTGATTCATCGTTCGACTGAGGATAGAGCCGGTCGAAAATTTGTAACGCCTCAATTATTTTCTCATCGCCGATGTGATCAGCGCAAGCCACGAAATCGAGATAATCGCGGGTCGCGTTTCGCTTGAGAATCAGCGCGCCCTTGATCCGCAGTATCTCGGCTTGTGTCGGAATGGTAATCTTCTGACCCAAGTGTTCAATCTGTGTTGTTTCGAGTGGCTCGTCACGAATCAATTGCCGCACGCCGGTTTCGATCCCGTCTAGCCGACCAAGAATCTGAACAGGACGTTGGATGCGCGCGGTCTTCCATCCCGCGACCGATTCCAGTTCAGCGAGCACCTGGTCGAAGCGTTGCTGAAGATCGGGCAAGATATGATCGGCGTCCGTAGATACGCGATGCTCGGCATACAACGCGGCGGCAGTTCCACCGACGAGGACGGCATCCGGCAAGATGTGTTGTAAACGCGCCGCCGCGGAAAGCACTTGTTCCCAATCAGCCAAGATGATGTTCGGCATAATACTTCCAAAAATGGTAGCGTTGAGCGTATGGATCGGCGATATGCGCGCGGCACACGTGCAAGATCTTTTCCAGCACCGCGCGATCTTGGAGCGTCGCTTGGCGTAACTCGATCCAATCGCGGCGTTTGCCGCGCGCGATGATGTCGTCAA
This sequence comes from Chloroflexota bacterium, assembly GCA_016223105.1. Classification (GTDB taxonomy): domain Bacteria; phylum Chloroflexota; class Anaerolineae; order UBA4142; family UBA4142; genus JACRPR01. The sequence goes on from JACRPR010000081.1 coordinate 11,890, forward strand.
TCGCGGCGAGTGTAAATTGTTGATGGGTCAGATGACGATGCAACATACTGATTGATTCCAAAAATCATAAAGTCAACGCGGCACGCCGACCACGCGAATGCCTGCGCCTTTCACTTTGTAACGAATGTTGATCGCGATCAGCGCGGCAGTCATCGCTTCGACGGCGGGCGCGTTCGCGAGCATCCCCGCATCGAACGCGTCGATCCCGATTTTGCGGATCAACTCGATCACGATGGCGCGCGCGTCCTTGTCGCCGCCGACAACCAGGACATCGGTTTCAATTTTTTCGTCCACCGCCTCGAGTTTTTCCGGCGAAATGTTTTGAAACGCCGCGATCACTTTTACCGCGTCGCCGAAAAATTGTTGCACTTCCGCCGTCACGGATCCAGCAGGCGGAAGTTTCGCGCGGCTTTTGCGTTCGGGATCGAGCGACGACGCGATGTTGATCACGATTTTATTTTGCGCCGCGTCGCGAATATCTTCGAGGATCGGCGTCATCCCGGCGTACGGAATCGAAAGCAGAACAATGTCCGCGCGTTGCGCCGCGTCGCGATTCGAAAATCCTTCAACGTTCGATCCGCCGACGCGTTGATTCAATTCTTGCGCGGCGGTTTGCGCTTTTGCCGCGTCGCGCGAACCGATCAGCACGCGCACACCGGCGCGCGCAAAGCGCGCCGCGAGCGCGTTGCCCTCTTTGCCGGTGCCGCCGATGATCGCGAGTGATGGAGTTGTGGTTGGTTGCATCTTGTCCTTGAGTAGAGCGAATTAGTGAACGGTGAACAGTGAACAGTAAACAGTGAACAGTAAACAGTGAACAGTGAACAGTGAACAGTTTAACTGTTGACTGTTGACCGTTGACTGTTGACTAACTAACGCGGCACAAACTTGACTCCGCTAAATGCGATCGTGCTTGCGAGGAACGGTTCGTACGTTACATCGGACAGCGAAACGTACTCGCCGCCGCGCGCGTGAAAATAGTACACGCCGAGCGAGACCCATTGATTCGCGTACAATCCTTGCGCCAAGCGGCGTTGATCGTACGCACCGCCGTGCGCGATCCAATACCGCGCGCTCCGCGTCGTCGCGACATTTGCCGGCATCCACGCGAACACTTCGTAATATCCCGGCGCGGGAAGCGTCGGATAGTAGCGTCCCCAGTTATAGTACGGCGCGGCATACGTATTGTTTTCCGTCCACAACGCGTAACCGCCGTACCCATTCGGCGCGGTGTGCCAACCCGATTCAGTACCGCCCTTACTAAAACCAGGCAACTGCACATCCATAATCACTTCGCCGCCCGGTTGGGGTGGCGGTGGCGGCGTAACGCCGGAGGTGATTTGCGCGCGCAACAGTGAGCCGCTCGCGCGTTGATAGTACTCGACGCGCCAATCGTGCGCGCCGGCGTTGAGATAAACTGTCACCGCGTACGTCGTCGGCGATTGATCGCGCCATTGATTGATCAAAATGTTGCCGTCCACCCACACGCGCACGCCGTCATCCGACGTCGCGGTTACGGTGTAATAGCCGGCAGTGTGCGTCGTTTTGCGCGCGGTAAATCGCGCCGACCAATTCGTGCCGGGAATTCCGACGCCCGGCGAATTGCCGTTCCAATTGAAATTGAGATCGGTGTCATCGCGAAACAAGGTCGGCGCGCCGATCAAATCGGGATTGTTAAAGTACTCGCCGTGCCACGCTTCCAGTCCGGCAATCGTCGTGTACGTCAACACCGCGAGCGCGTTGCCGGTGCGATGCGCGTACTCCAGCTTGACAAAGTGATTGCCTTCGAACAACGCGATGTCGCCCGTCCACGCGCCGGCTGGTCCCGCCCAGCGATCAATGATCAGTTGATTATCCACCCACACGCGCGCGCCGCTCGCGACGTTCGCGGTAAAGCGATACGTGCCGGCGGCAAAGTACTGCGTGCGCGACCAACGCACTGAAAAATGCGAACCAGGAATTCCGCCGCCCGGTCCGCCCGCGCCGAAATTGAAATTGATCGCGCTGTCGTTGCGAATAAACACCGGCGACCCGGCGAGATCCGGATTGTTGTAATACTCGCCGCGCCAATCAGGATAACTCGCGGACGCGATCTGCAAACGCGCTTCCGCCGTGCCTTCCGCGTTATAGTATTCCATCTTGACGAGATGAAATCCCAGCGTGAGATTGAGCGTCGTCGCGTGCGCGGTTGGATTTTGATCGCGCCATTGATCGATTACCAGGTTGTCGTCCACGAACAAACGCACGCCGTCGTCGGTGATCGTCGTGAATGTCCAATTCCCGGCTTTATCGAGATAGACCCAGCGCAACCAACGCGCGGAAAAATTCGCGCTCGGAATTCCACCGCCCGGTCCGCCACCGCCCCACACAAAATCGAGATTGGCGTCGTCGCGCGTAAACACGGGACTGCCCTGCAAATTTTTGTTATTGAAATAAAACCCGGTCCACGCACTCGCGGTTTGCGCGTTCACGGATGACGCGCCCGCCAAACTGACGATCACGCACGCGAGCAACAACAAAGCGACGTGCAAGTGTGATCTCTTCATCGAGTCCTCCTGATTTGAGCGAAAAGTAAATTCCAGGAACTAGATGCAAGTATACAACAAAAATCGACGAAATGTCTCGCGTTGCACTCCGAACGGCGTGAGCCACCACTGCTCGAAAAACACTTTGCCCAGATGCCACACCTTGCCGGGCGCGCGCATCTCGATTTGGGGCGATGGTTCGCCGTAGAAATTTCCGCTCGCAAATCCAGCCACACCGTGGCCCATCTCTAACATTCAGTAGCCATCGCCGGCGAATGTTGCCGTCGGCGATTGTCCGTTGACTTGCGCGGCGATTCGTCGCGCGACGGCTTCTGCTTGCGCGTGCGCGAACACGCCGGCTTTCGGCAGATTCAACGGCACATCCGGTTTCCAGCGACCAGGAATCGAAATCGCAGTAACGTCGCCTAATGCGTAAACGTTCTCGTGTTTCGTCGCGAGCGTCGCGCGATCCACCGGGATCCAACCCGCGTCGTTCGCCAAGCCCGCTTCGCGCGCGATGCGCGGACCGCGATGCGGTGGAATGACGACGAGCAAATCGTACTTGAACGGTTCTTTGCCTTCAAAGCCAAGTTCGTTTTGGTCGGCGTTGATCGTCGTCAATTTGTGCGACGGATGAAACGCGATATTTTGTTGCGCGAGCATCTGCTTGACGCCTTCGCCGAGCGCGGGACCGGCGACCGGCATCGGTTGTGATTCCGGCGTGAACAGATGCACTTGGGCGCGTACCCCGCGTCGCGCGAGCGCATCGGCGATGAGCATTGCGCCTTCGTGCGGCGCGCCGGGACACTTGTAGGGCAACGCGGTAACGACGACCGCGACCGTGCCGCCGCGAAATGTTTGCAATGTGTCGCGCAATTTGAGTGCGCCATCGAAGGTGAAAAATGTGTGCGGCGTTTCGCTCACACCGGGAATTGCCTCGAACGCGAGTTCCGCGCCGAGTGCGACGATGAGATAATCATAGTTCAATGCTTGCGCGTCCGTTTCGACGCGACGATTCGCGAGATCAATCGCGCGCGCTGATTCGATCACCATCTCGATACCCGGGCGCGCCAACGCGCGAACGTCGCGCGTGATTTGTTCCGGCGTGCGGTCGCCGGTCATCAGCCACAAGAACGACGGCGCGAACGCGTGCCGCGCGTTTTTCTCGACCAGCACAATGCGATGTTCGCGCGGCAACAGTCGCCGCAATTCGTTCGCGGCAACGAGCCCGCCGACGCCGCCGCCCAAAACAAGAACGGTTTTACCACTCATCAGTTTTCTCCTCATCCCTGCCGGGATAACCACACCCTTGCCGTTGTCGCGATTAATTCCAAAGCATCGCGACTGCCATTCGCTTCGCCTTTTTCAAAATCGCCGGCGACATTGCCCATCTGATTCGTAACGTGAGCGAAACAAATCACCGCTTGATGGCGCGCCTGCGCGAACGCATACAACGCCGCCGCTTCCATTTCGACGGCAAGAATATTTTCTGATTGCGCGGATTCAATCGCGACCGCGGTTTCTCGAAACGGCGCGTCGGTTGTCCAGGTCGCGCCTTGATAAACCGGCGTGGCAAGTTTTGAAAAAACATCGTGCAACATTGTCAGCAATTCGCGATCAAGGAATGAATAATCCGACGGCGGCAAGTAGTGATAACTCGTGCCTTCGTCGCGCCAGGCGCGCTCAATCAGCACAAAAAAGGGCGGCGGTTGTTTGGGCAGAATTTGTCCCGCAGAGGTAACGCTGATCAACAGCTGACAACCGGAAACAAATAATTCCTCCGCGATCAGCACAGCAAACGATGCGCCCACCGCGCAACCGATGATCCCGAACTTGATGCCGGCGGATTCAAAATTGTACAACTCGGTATGATAGCACGCCCAATATGGATTGAGTTTTGCCTGATGCGTCGCAACGAGATGGCGGACAATATCGCCGTCGGGATCGAGGATGCAAATAGACGGGACTGGTCCCTCCGGGATATTTTTTTGCCGTCGCGCCTCCCGCAACAAATTTTCGGCGGCAAATAACGAAGCGTGGTCATATTGTTTGTCGCGCAGAATAGGGGGACGATATTCACTTGACACGCGCATAGTTGTCAACCTGGTTTCACAATGCGCCGATGACGCGCGTGTGCGTTTCAAACAAATCCACCATTTGCGCGTAATCGGCGATGCAGATGCCATCGCGCAGATTGGTTTGTGTAAAACCGCGCATTGCTAAATCTTCGCCGAGTGCGTACACCGAAATGCCTTTGCACTGAATGTGTCCCATCAGCATCCCGGCTTGACTGCCTTCGCCTTTAAGACCGGTCAGCACTGCGTCTTGCAGTAAAAATAAAGTGATCGGATGTCCATCCGCGCGCAAGGTCAATGCGGATTCAAACGCGCGCGCGGCGTTCGGGCTGGCGGGTTGGCTGTTGATCAAAAATAAAATTGAATCTTTCATCTCCACCTCAATAAATCATCACCGCGTCGCTTGCGGCGATAACGCGCATAAATTCAGCGTCGTCAATGATTTGCGCGCCCGCGACAAAATCTTTTTCGATGGCGAGCCCGCGCGCAATTGCCGAGGAAAGGTGGACGAGAACGGGCGCGCCTTTTTCAATCGTTTTCGCGAGCGCGGGCGCGAGCGCTGTCCAAGCGGTGGCACTCGTGTCTTGTCCGGCGCGCGCGACATACACGCCGTCGTCAATCAGCGCGACGCGCGTGACCAGCCCTTCGGCGAGCGCGCCGCCCGCGTGGCGAATCGCTTCGGCGGCGTGAATCTGTCCATAAGGCGGACGGCGAATCAAAATGCACAGCGAGTTGTTCATCGGTGTCCCTCCTGGTTTAGGATCCCAGCGTAACAAAAATGTCGGACGCCTTGACCATTCCAAACAGTCGCTTCATCGAGCTGGGTTCGCTCCCCGGCAAATAATCCGTCGCGCGAATCCCGCGAAAGTTCAAGCAGGTGCCGCACAGTTCAACGTGCAGACCTTGTTCGATCAGCGCGGCAAATTCCTGTCCGGCGTTGGGCAGACCTTTCGCTTGATGATCGCGCGTGAAATTGTACACGCCGTCGGCGGAGGCGAACAGGTTGACTTGCAAACCTTTTTGCAACGCCGCGCGCGCGAGTTGAAGCGCGGTGTGCGTGTTCTCGTACGCGTACGGCGTGGTCGTCAAAAAAAGTGTTAGGGTTTTCATCGGCGGCTCCTTGGCGCGAGAGTTGCGCCGACGAGTTCGGCGTGTTCGGTCGCTTGTTCAACCAAGACCTCGCGGATCAAATCGCAGGCGCGGATAATTTTTGGATTGGCAATGCAATAGTAAATATGCGTGCCTTCGCGGCGTGTGCTGACGAGACCTTTCGAACGCAAGTTGCTCAAGTGCTGGGATACGTTCGCCTGGCTCAACTCTGCCAACTCAGCGAGTTCGCCGACGCCTTTTTCGCCTGCCCGCAACAAACTGAGAATTTCGAGACGAACGGGATTTGCCAGCGTTTGGCAGACTTCAGCGTGACGCTGAAAAATAAGTTTGTCCATCAACAACTTCCTTTACTATATTCGAATCTATGAATATTATAAGTAAACCCTAGTTTTTGTCAAACCCGCGTCCACACGGTTGCCCGCGTTGACAAGTCGGCGCATCGCGACTATAATTTGTAATTGAAAACGATTTTCATTTAGAAAAACAATGCCAAACGCGACTCCCTTTCAAACCGGCTTGCGCCAACATCGGCGCAAGTTGACGCGCGGGCGTCAAGTGATTCTCGACATCATCACGCAAGCCACGCGCCATTTGACGCCGGCGGAAATTTATCGCCAAGCCAGAGACAAGTATCCACAGCTCGGCTTGACGACAGTGTACCGCACGCTCGATCTGCTCGTCGAGTTGGGGTACGCGCAACGCGTCCATCTCGAAGAGAGTTGTCACAGTTATCTGATCGCGACGCGCGCGCACGGGCATCACCTCGTTTGCTCGACGTGTGGGCGCGCCGAAGAATTTGCCGAGTGTGATGTGAACGCGCTCGTGCGCCTGCTCGAATCGCGCACGGGCTATGCGATTGACGCGCATATGATCGAGTTGATGGGCAAGTGCCCGAATTGCCAAACGAAACTGCGCGCCCATAACGCGCGCAAAAAATAGAGGTCGTGTGAAAAAAATTTTCGTTCTGATTTTTTTCGCGTTGAACGCGTGCGCGCCGATGCAAAATCAAAAACCAGGATTGAACGTGCTGGCGGTGGAATCGTTTCTCGCGGACATCGCGCAGAATGTCGCGGGCAATCGCGTCGCGATCAATGTCCTCTTGCCGATTGGCGTTGATCCGCACGGCTTTGAGCCGACGCCTAGCGATCTCCGACGCGTCGCGGACGCGAATGTGTTGATTGTGAACGGCGCGGGCTTTGAAGATTTTTTGGATGACCTGTTGAAAAATGCCGGTGGCAAACGCGTTGTGATCGAAGCGTCGGCTGGATTGACCGCGCGTAATCCACGCGCGAACGAAAGCGCGAATCAGCACGCCGCTGATCCGCATTTTTGGTTCGATCCGAATCACGCGATCAAGTACGTCGAAAACATTCGCGAGGGTTTGACGCGCGCGGATCCGGATGGCGCGGCGATCTATCGCGCGAACGCGGACGCATACAGCGCGCAACTGCGCGACCTCGACGCGTGGATCGCCGATCAAATCAAAACGATTCCGCCCGCGCAACGCCAACTCGTAACCGATCACGACACATTCGGCTATTTCGCCGACCGCTATGATTTTCAAATCGTCGGAATGATCGTGCCGAGCGTCCACACCGGCGCGACGCCGTCCGCGCAAGAAATGGCGCGCGTGATCGAGCGCATCAAGCAAACGCGCGCGCGCGCGATTTTTCTCGAAGCCGGTGCGAACGCGCAACTCGCGCAACAGATCGCGCAGGAGAGCGGCGCGCGCGTCATCACCGGTTTGTACACGCACTCGCTCACGGACGCGCGCGGCAACGCGCCGACGTATATCGAAATGATGAAATTCAATACGCGTTTGATTGTGGATGCGCTCAAGTAATTGGTAACTGGTAATTCGATGAAAAAACTGTTACCCGAACCCGCGCACCTCGAAATCGAAAATATCACCGTGGCGTACAACGGCACGCCGGTTTTGCGCGACGTATCGTTTCGCGTTCCGCATGGCACGCGCGTCGCGATTGTCGGACCGAATGGCGCGGGCAAGTCAACTCTGTTCAAAGCATTAGTCGGGTTGTTGCCTCTGCGCGCCGGACGCGTGCTGATTCACGGTTTGCCGCTCGGTCATCATCTCGATTGCGTCGCCTACGTGCCGCAACGCGAAGAAGTGGATTGGCGATTTCCGGTGACGGTCGCGGATGTGGTGATGATGGGGCGGTACGGACAACTCGGTTGGTTGCGGTACCCGGGCAAACGCGATCACGCGTCGGTCGCGCGTGCGCTCGCGCAAATGAACATCGCGGAACTCGCGCGCCATCCCATCGGCGATTTGTCCGGCGGGCAACAACAACGCGCGTTCCTCGCGCGCGCGCTCGCGCAAGAGCCGCACGTTTTGTTGATGGACGAACCGTTCACCGGCGTGGACGCCGCGACCCAGGAAGCGACGCTCGCGTTGCTCGATCAACTGCGCGCGCAAAATGTTACCGTGATGGTTTCGACGCACGATCTCAATCTCGCCGCGGCGCGGTTCGATGCGGTGCTTTTGCTCAATCGCCGCGTGATCGCGCTTGGGTTACCCAAGATGGTTTTTACGGCGGCGCATCTCGCCGACGCGTTCGGCGCGCGCGTGATGCAACTCGACGGCGTCGCGGTTGTGGACTATTGTTGTCCGCCGGAATAAAGGATGAAGGATGAACAAATTCATTCTTCGTCCTTCGTAAAATATGATATTTTTATTT
>JACRPR010000082.1:0-22141 GCA_016223105.1 Chloroflexota bacterium
CTTTTTGCATCAAATCGGGCGGGGCGGCGGTAACGTTGGGCGGCGCGCTCGGCGAGAATGATCGCGATCAACACAAACGTTGTAAACACCGGCTCGGACATGACGCGGCGCGCGAGATCAATCGTCATCGGCGCGAGCCCGTAGAGCGCGGCAATCGCCAAGCCCCACCAGTACGAACGGGTGTGACTGAACCACCGCCAACCCCAGAACAACAAAGATAAATTGATCACGGTCGCGATCAACGAAAGAAATTTGAGCGCGTCCGGATCATGCGGAAATAAAAAAATAAATGGCGTCAGTAAAAGCGGATAGACAAAGGGATACTTGCCGGCCGGCGGATCGCCCGGCGCGTTGATCATTCCGTACTGATCGGACAGCACCAGCGAGCGCGCGAGGATCACATAGCGCGCGTCGTCAAAATGCGTGCCGAGCAGATAGGTTTGATAATTTCCCAACGCGAGGACGAGCGTAACACTGACGAGGACGAGCCAAAGGATAATTTGAATTCGGGTCGGCGCGAGCCAGCGGTTCTCAAAATTGCGCGTCATTGTATATTAAAATCCTTGATCCGCATAAAAACGTTTTGTCCAACCAGTTGTATGATATTCCTGTTCCAATTGAACACGGCAGGAGTCTAGCACATCCCGATTCTTTTTTCAATGGGTGTTTATAAAAAAATAACAAGCGTTTTTTCGCGTGCGGAAAAACGCTTGCCGTGTTTGGGGATGCGCTGGATCACGCGCGCGTCAAGACGCGGCGCATAGTGAGCGTATTGCCTTGAATCGGATCGAACGCGAACGAAACATCCTGCATCAATTTGCGAATCAAAAAAATACCCAAGCCGCCGACCTGGCGTTGATGCAGAGGCGCATCCAGGTCTGGCTCTTGCACGGACGCGGGATCGAACGGCGCGCCCCAGTTTCGCACCGCGATCACAATCGCGTCCGGCTCGCGCCAAATTTTCACTTCGATCGGTCCGCCGCGATCCGTGTAGGCATGTTCGTACGCGTTCGACGCGGCTTCGTCGGTCGCCAACTCGCACGCGAACAGGTCGTCGTCGTGCGCGCCGAGTTGCCGGACGACGCGTGTGACAAAATCGCGAATGGCGGTGAGTTGCTCGACGCCGCCTTCAAACGCGCGGCGCTCAATCGAGATGGGACGCATGCGCGCTCAGAACGCGGCGACGGCGGATTTGAGTTCCGGGAAAATTTCGATGTACATATCGTACCCGGTCATTTTCAAAATTTCGAGCACGCGCGCGGTCGGTTTGAGCAAGCGCAAATGCGACGATTTGTACGTTCCGGACGCGGCGCCTTTCCATTTGGCTTCGGGTTCGAGCCAGGTGTGAATTTGATTCAGCGCGCGCAGTCCCGCGCTACTGATGTACGGAACTTGCGCGAGGTCAATCAGCAAATCTTTGACGCCGCTATCCAACACTTCTTTGGCGCGCGCTTGGAATGTTTCGTATGTCATCGCGTTGATGTCGCCGAATGGTTGCATCACCGTAACCGCAACGCGCCCTTGTTCCATGCGAAATTTGATTTCCATTATGCCTCCCGGTTCTTGCGAAAAAAAATGCGCCGACTCAAGCGATGCGGCTTGAACCAACGCGCGATGGTGTGCCAGCATCAGCACTTGATTGGCACAATTATATGCGCGTGGGAAATTATTGCAATGGGTGTCCAATCAACACCATACCAATTTCGACGCGAACCGAACTTTCCCACAGATGCAAAGGAACACGGATATTTTTTATTTATCCGTGTTCCTTTGCATCTGTGGGGATTTTTTTCGCGCCATTGCCGGTATTCTTCTAGCGTGTCGAAGGAACGATACGATGCGTCGTCGAGCACCGGCTTGTAGGTTTTGATAAACGCGTAACGCATTCGCAGTGCGAGCGGACGACGCGCCGCCGCTTCAAATTCATCCAGCCATTCGCGCGGGATTTCGATTTGCGCCGGAGATAAAAGATCGTCCATAACTTTATTTTACCACCAAGCAATTATTTTTGCATCTCGCGTAAAATCTGCCAGCGCACACCGGCATAGTACGCCATCAACGCGCTCAACAACAAACCGTGTCCGCCATCGCGCCAACCTTGCAGAGCAATGTATCGCCGGAAAAATTCGCGGAGCGGTTGACCAATCGCGCCGCGCCAGCGCGCGCGTTTGCCTTCGTTAAACCAGACCTGGGCTTCGTAGCGTGTGTACGCGATTTGCTTGGCGCGAAATTGCGCGACGGTTTCGTAATTGTAATGAATGAGCGGCTCGCGCAAATAACCGGCTTGCCCATCCCACAAAACGAGCTCGTGCACCTCGCGCGCCGGATCGAATCGCGCAAATCCTTTTTTCATGACGCGCGGTTGATAATCGGGCGACCAACCGGTGTGGCGGATTTCTTTGCCGAAGAGGATGTTGCGGCGGGGGATCCAAAAACCGTTAAATGGTAATTGGGAATTGGTAATTGCTTCGCGGATTTCGCGGCCGACTGCCGGTGTCGCGCGTTCGTCGGCGTCAATGAAGAAAATCCAATCGCCGCGCGCGAGTTCGAGCGCGTGATTGCGTTGATTCGGATAATTGTCGAACGCGCGATGCTCGACGCGCGCGCCGGCATCGCGCGCGATTGCGACCGTGCGATCGGCACTGCCGGAATCGAGCACGATCAGTTCATCCGCGAAATCGTGGACGGAGCCAAGACAAGCGCGAATATGTTTTTCTTCGTTGCGCGTGAGCGCGATCACGGAAAGCATTTTGGATTTTCGATTTGCGACATCGCTATCGTAAAATGATCGGGTTTGCGCCGGTCAAGGTCAACTCGATTGCGCCGGTCGCGGTTTCGATGCGCGCGCTGACGACTCTGCCGGTGTGATGCGTAAGCGTGATTTGGCGCGGTTCGCTTCCGGCGATTTTCGCGCGTTGCGCGAGCGCGTCCGGTTCGATCCGAATCGCGCAGTTTTCGCATTGTGCCGCGCCGTCGCGCAAAAATTGGCGCACCAGGTCGGTGTAGGTTTTTCGCAAATCCTGGCATTGCGAAAGCGACGTGCCGTAATGCAAACTCTGACACCGCCAGATAAATCCATTGTCGAACACGACATCCACGAACACATCGCGGAACGAGGTCGGCGCGTAATCGGAAATGGATTGCACATAGCGGCGCGAAAAATTCGCGCGCCACAGTGTGGACGCCGCGTAATCCATCGCGGATTGCGTGCTGATGCGCGGATTACTCAAATCTAAATCGGGTGGTAAATCGAACGCGGTGCGAATGACGCGCTCGGTCAAGCGCAGTGAGATGCGTTGCTCGGCGTTTGCCGCGCCATCGTAGAGCGCGCCGAGCGTGAGCGCAAAGGGCGCGGTCAACACCAACAACATCAATCCGCCGGAAAACGTGAGGCGATTCGTCGCGTCCGAACAATCCCACGCCAATGCCATCGCGAAATTCTGGAGCGCGCCGACGCACGCGCCGCCGATCACACCGAACAACGCGAGTGGGAGCGTCATCTCCAATGTGGTGGAAACAGGTGGAAACATTCGCGCGCCGCGCGCGTATGGATCGAACAGCGCGGCGATGAAACTCATTCCTTCAAATGGCAATTGCAGGGCGATCAACCCGGTGAGCGCGCCGGTGATGATCCAAAGACTGATGCGCCGCCAACGCGTTACGCGCGCGGCGAGCGCGGCGGTGATGACGCTCAATGGCACGAGCGTGAGACAAGCCAGAAAAATTTTTACCGCCGCTAATTCGGTCGAAGCAAAAGCCAATTCCCAGCAATCGAGTCCCCAGCCCGTGAGAACCAGGACGATGCCGAAACCGAGTCCGTACCGCCGGCCCGCGGCGCGATCAAATTTTTTGCGCGCGGCGAGGTCAAATTCTTTGCGCGTGAATAATCGTTCGAGGATTTGCGTTTGCACTTGTCAATCACGCGCGCGATTATTCGTCGCGCAAGCCCAATTCGCGCAAACTGTTTTCGCGTTCGCGCCACTGCTCCCATACCTTGACCCACAATTCCAAATAGACCTGGTGTCCGACCCAGGATTCGATTTCGTGCCGCGCGGCTTGCCCGATCTGTTTGAGCATCGCGCCGCGCGCGCCGATGACGATACCTTTTTGCGAATCGCGTTCGACGTAAATCGTCGCGCCGATGTGCGTAAAATCCTCGCGGCGATCTTCCCACTCTTCAATCGCGACCGCGACCGCGTGCGGCACTTCTTGGCGCGTTTGTTTCAACACTTGCTCGCGAATTAGTTCGGCGGTCATCGCTTGCAAGTTTTGATCGGTAACTTGATCGGCGGGATACAGTTCGGGACCTTCGGGCACGCGCGCGAGAATTTGCTCGAATAATTTTTCGCGATTGTCGCCGCGCGTCGCGGAGAGCCGCATCCAATCGGCGTGCCGGACGATTTGCCAGAATGCCTCGGTAACGGCTTGAACATTCGCCGGTTTGAGCAAATCCATTTTGTTGAGCGCGAGCAAAACCGGGACGCGGCATTTGTCGTCGAGCAAGCGTCCGATGTGTTTGTCTTCCTCGTCCGGCATGCGCGCGCCGTCCACGAGAAACACGACGACATCCACATCGTTGATCGCATGCGTCGCGGCTTCGACCATCGTCTTGCCGAGTTTGTGATGCGGCTTGTGGATGCCGGGCGTATCCACGAAAATAATTTGCGCGTCGGCGCGCGTGAGGATGCCGCGAATGATCCGCCGCGTCGTTTGCGGCTTGGGTGAAACAATCGCGACCTTTGCGCCGACAAATTCGTTGACGAGCGTGGATTTGCCGACGTTCGGTTTGCCGACGATCGCGACAAAACCGGATTTGTGATTTGGGTTAGGCGTTTGCATAACGCTAGTATATGCCGGGCGCGGAGAAATGCAAACGCGTTGACACCGACGCGACAGCCGTGCTATAATCGCGCGCGATGGAAAAGCCAATGACCGCGGCGGATAAAAAAATGTGGCGTGAGGCACTCGCGCATTATCAAGCGTGGAACGAAGAAAAATTCGTAACCCAGGTTTTGCAACGCGGGCGCTACACGGCGGAAGAAAAGTGGCAGATCTATTTGGATTTGATCGCGTTTGGGCGAAAAATCAGACTTAAACCCAGTCTGTGGCAACAAATGGACAAAACCAGAGAGTTGAAAGAGTATTATGCCAAGATCAAAAAATTTGAAAAGCGACGGCGTCAAGCAGAAAGACATCGAAAGAACACTGCGTCAAGCGGTCGCCTTCCTAGAAAAAAATGACTTGCGTTATGCGGTCATTGGCGGAATCGCGATTCAATTTTTAGGCAAACCGCGATTTACGTATGATGTAGATTTCAAAGTATTGGTGCCAAACATAGATTATGCCGCCGCGCGCGCAATCATTCGCGCAAAATTCCCAGACCGCGCGCGTCCGCATATTCCGGCAGATCCGCTGGTGGTAGATGTTCAGATCGAAAAAATTCCGGTGGATTTTTTGTTGGCGTTGCCGGGTTATGAAGAAAACATCATCACGCGCGCGACGCGACGAAAATTCGGTGGGCTGATGGTTTGGATTTGCTCGGCGGAGGATTTGCTGATTCAAAAAGTCGTCGCGAATCGCGCCAAAGATTGGCTGGATGTGGAGGGAATTCTCTCGGAGCAATACGGGCGACTTGATGAGGATTATATCGAGGAGTGGTTACCGCAATTCGCCGATCTGCTAGAACGTCCCGAAATGTTGACGCAATATCGCGAGATTCAAGATCGAATCAAAGCGATCGTGCGACGCCATCGTAAAGCGCGACGATAAATCAAGACCCGGCAGGTTTCGCGAAACCTGCCGGGTCTCATCCTTCGTAAAGTTCTTCCCGTGTCCACCGGCGCGGGCGATTTGCAATGGGACCTTGGGCGTGCAGTGCGAGCATAAATTTGTGAGCGCGCGCCCACGCTTGGGGATCGGGTTGGGGTGGACTTGTGTTTTCGATTTGCCGCGCAATCGACTCGCGGATCAACTCCGCTTCGCTGATGCCGCGCGCGCGCGCTTGGCGTTTTAGTGACAACGCGTGTTCTTTTTTGAGATACACTTGTTTGCGAACCATCAATGCCATTGTGTCCTCGTGTTCTTTCACCGGCGTTTGTACACATTGCTCCGGTGATCAATCAAATGAATCGTGACTAGTAGTTCACCACAGAAGTTTTGAGGGGTAGCATAGCGCCTTGTGCGCGTTAGAAACCCACGAGGAGCTATGCTACGACCCCTCAAAATTTGTGTGGCGGACTACTAGTCGCATTTCGCGCGAAATGGTGTACGAGACGCGATAGTTTCCGATCCGTAGTTTCAACAATCCTCTGAAATCGCCGGATTCGGTTGTCCAAATGCCGCAACGACTCGCGCGCTTCGGGATTGAATTCGACTGCGTACGGCTCTACCATTTCAATCCTAATTCCTTAGGGTTTGACCGAAAATAACTTGAACAGTTCTTCAAATGCGTCAATTTGTTGGCTGAGTGCGTGAGCATTCTGCTACACGATACTCTATGTTGCCCACTCTTGCGCGTCGCATTTTCTCATTCAAACAGTCATTTTTGAGTTCGAGACCGCGATCAGGATCGGCGAACAATTCCAGCATTTTTCTTTCGATGACGCGTTCGATCAATGTTTCGAGTTGCGGCACAGTTAATTTGGCTATCGTTTGCAAGCATCTCCTTGCATTACTTGATTTGCCTGCATTTTACATCATCCCCCAACCCGCGTCAAAACAAAAACGGCGCGCGCCTCGCGGCACGCGCCGGTTGATGATTCAATCTCATCAGTAAATTGTGCCTTCCACAACATGCACTTTGATCAATCTCCGAAAATGTGGATCCTTGGAAAATAAATGCCCGCCCGAGCGCATGCACGATGCCGCGATAATCGCATCCGGCAATTTCAACTGGTGTTTGCGCCGAATCTCACCGCCGCGTTGCGCGATCGCGCGATCAGTCGGCACAATCTCGAGCAAATCAATCAGCGATTGACGCTCGGTTTAGATTTGCGGATCGTCCATTTCGCTGACTGCCCACAGTTCGGCAACTGTGATCGCGGAGATTGCCGCCGATGCTTCGCCGTTCAAGATGCGATTGATCAAAGTGTGGGTCGTCGCGTCTTCGCGTTTGAAATAGGCAACCAGCACGGTCGAGTCGAAAAAATAATCGGGCATTGCGAGTTACCACTCTTCACGTAATTTGCGAACTACCTCGACCGCTGTGCCTTGCGGTTCGGTTTTTTTCCAGTTGCCTTCCGCGCGACGCGCTAAATCAACCAAACGCGCGCGCTTATTTTTTGCGCGGGTGATCGGGGGCTGGGTTAATCTCCGATCAATCATTGTTTGGATCAGTGTGTTCAACTCGCCGAGCGTCATTTCGCCAACGCGTTGCGTCGCGCGTTTAGGAATCCGCGCGACGCGCGCGCGTTTTTTGGTCAATGCACTTGCCATTGCTTTCGCCTTTCTGCATCTATCGGCAAAACGAAAAATTGTGATGCAGTCGAATTATAGCGTACCCCTTATTTCGCGTCAAAACAAACGAACACGGATGAAAAAAATCATCCGTGTTCATTTGTATCGGTGGGAAAATTTTGCCGTTACGGACAAACCGTGAACGGCTTTTCAAATACCTTGTTGTCAAAGTTGGTGAAAAAGATCGGTTGGTTGTTGTGATCGAACCACGCGACGCGCGCGACAAAATCTTCGCACGGACCGCCGGGACCTAACCGCCAGAACCCGGCAGATTGCACATCGCGAATCGCGGGTGCAAATGTGTTGGTTGCGCCGGTCGTTTGTCCGATTGACCTGGGCTCGCCGGGGCGATAGACGAACACAACCCATTTGTACGTTTTCGGCTCGCCGGTCGTGTTCACAATCGTCGCAAAGAAATTCAACTGCGCCGTGCGCGTCGGCGGATCCGGTTCGATGCGGAGATCAATCGCGAAAACACCGGGCGCAGGCGTCGGCGTGAGCGTGGGCGGGCGCGGCGTTTGCGTGGGATAATTCGGAATATCCACTAACGCACAAACGGTGAAATCGTGTTGGAAAATTTGCCCGTCCGGTTTCATAAAGAAAACTGATTTGTTGTCCTGATCGAAGAACGCGACGCGCGCGATAAAATTTTCGCACGGACCGCCGACCGGCAGTTTGAAATTGCCGAGTGATTTCGATTCACTACTTCCGGTCGGAATCCCGGTTTCGGTGCGCGTCGTTTCGTTCAAACTGCGCGTGAGATTGTCGGGACGAAAAATGTACACAATCCATTTATAATTTTGCGTTCGCCCGGTCGCATTGAGGAACGTCGCCGAAAAAACCAGGTCGGTGCCGCGCAATGGCGGATTCGGATCGGTGCGTAGTCCGGTGACGTACAATCCCGGCGGAACAACTGCCGCGCTGGTTGGCGCGCTGGTTGGCGCAGTGGTTGGCGTGACTGTCGCAGTTTCCGTCGCGGTCGCGGTCGGTGAAACCTGGGTCGCGGTTGGCGGGACGAGCGTTGGCGCGGCGGTCGTTGGAACTGGCGTCGCGCTTTTTGTCGGGAGCGGTGCGGGCAATGGGCGCGTTGCAAACGGAATCGGTGTGGGTGTGGCTTCGCATCCCGCGAGAACGAGGACGCCGATCAGCGCGCACGCGAATTTGGTTGCGATGTTCATTAGTTCTCCTCGAAAAAAAATGAGATTGATTGTGGCGCGGCTTTTCAAGCCGCCGATGCGGGCTAGACAGCCCGCGCCACTAATTTCAAAATGTTCTCTCAAATGCAAGTGTCATTGCAAACGATTTGGCAAATTGCCAAACCAGGTTTGCAATGACACTTGCAAAATGTTATTCTGGAAAGTCTGAGGACGAACCGAAGCATCCTTCGATTACGCCATTATGCCACACGCGCGCGCAATTTACGCGCGACGACGCGGTGAGCCATTTCGGGAATCAGGATGATCGGACGCCCGTCGCCTTTCAATGCCAAACGATGCGCCAGTTTCATATTCGCTTCGAATAACGCGCGATCATTTTTCGGCAAACCGATCACGTACGCATTGTCGGGAATCCAATCAAAACGTTCGGGATGCGCGAGCACATCTAAAAGATGTTGGCGCGTCAAGCCAAGATTTTTATGAAACATTTCCGCGCGAGTTTGTGTCATTTTGTTCTCTCCTCGTAAATCCGGCGGTAAAACTCCCATTGCGTTTCAATAAATTCAAGCGACTCGGTAACGGCTTCGGCAAGCGTTCGATAGGCGACCGATGATTTTTCTTGTGTGCCATCCGGGCGCATAATATCGCGATGGAGAAAACCGTGCGCCATATCGAAACGCACGATGGCGATCCACGTTTCCGCGATTTCGGCTTCGTACTGAATTACATCGATCGCGATTACGTTTTTACCGCGCACGGTAAATTCAACCCGAATACGATCGCGATCGGTCAGCATTCGTATCCACGCGCGTTTCCTGATCGGTGGAAGCCGGTAGATTTTTGCTGTGGTGGAAGGCATACGATTTTAGACAACCGGCGCGTGCCGCGCGGCACGCGCCGGTTTATCTTTCGATTATGCGACTATTTGACCGCGCGATTATTTCGCCATTGCCGCCAGCTTGCCGAATGCCGGTGCACCCTTGATGCGGAACGCGCCGACCTCGCCGCCGGAGAAATCCAATTGCCACGCGAACATCACGCCGACCCAGCCCTGGGCTTTAGCCCACTGGTACGCGCGAACGTAATAATCGCCGGCAACTTCCGCGCTATTGTGTTGTCCCGCCGGATGCGCGCCGCCGCCCGTGCCGACGGGCCAGCCAAATTCAGTCGCCCAAATTTGTTTGTTGCCATCGCCGTACTGCACCATCACCGCGCGATACGCGTCCATCGTCCCGCGAAAGAGGAACGACCGGTGATCGGCATACGAACCGAGACTCGCGCCAGTCCAGGCAACATCCGGCGCGGTGCGAAAACCGCTGGGGTGCGCGCCAATCGCATCCGAGTAATCCTTCAACCCGTTTTGATACATCTGATGCAAGTAGGTGACGTCGTCAATCGCGGTCGGGCTGTTCAAACCGTTTGGCGTGGACGCGCCAGACACGACGACAATGTCGGGACACTTGGCTTTGATGCCGACATATGCTTTTTTGAGCATATCCATATACAACGCCGCAGACAGCCCGCGCTTGTCGTGCCACTCGACATCCAGGTTGGCTTCGTTCCACACTTCAATTGCTCCGACCCCTTTGCCACAATAGCGCGCGGCAACATTCGACATGAAATCCGCGGCGTCCTGCATATTGTCCGGCGGACCTTCGCCCGGTGTCGCGTTCTGTCGGCGCGACCAATCCGGCGCTTTGACGATGCTCAACAAAACCTTGATGCCATTCTGGTTCATTACGCTTACAAAGTTATCGTACGAACCCAGGGTGTAATTGCCCTTGGAGGGTTCGCCATCTTTCCACGGCAATTGAATCTTGACCCAGTTAAACCCCAGGGCTTTGAGATCAGCCACGTTGCCATTGGGATCACCGCCATTCACTTGAATGCCGTAGCCGAAAAGATTTTTTCCGCGAAACGCGCTCGGCGGCGCGGCAGACGCTGGCGCGGCGGCGGCGGGAGTTGGTCGCGGCGCGACCACTGCCGGCGCGGGTGTTGGCACTGGCGTCGGCGGGCGCGCGATTTGCACGTTCGTTGTGCCGGTCGAACCCGAAGACGATTTACCGTTATCGAGCGATAACGCGGCATCCACTTGCGCGTCGCCCGGTTGATTCGGCGCAGTCCACACAAAGCGCGGATCGGTCGCGGGCGATACGCCAACCGGCTTGCCATCCACGCGCCACGAAATCACCGGCGTTCCCTTCGACGCGACCGCTTGCGACTCGCGATATTGCTTGAGCATATTCCACGCGCGCGCTTCGACCGTGTCATCGCTTGCCTCGCGCAGAGCGATGCCGCGCAAATTGAATTGTTGCGCGAGCGCGATTTTTTTCGCGAGCGAATCCGCGTTTTCCAAAATGACCGTGTGTTGTTGTCCCTTGTCATCTTTGTACGCGAAAAAGTACACGCCGCTCGCATCGTCGTACTTGATGCCGCCGCTCTCGCGCAGTTTCGGCAATTCGAGTGTTACCTTGTCGCCGGGTTGCGGCTTGTCCTGGGTTGTGATCGGTCCCATCAACTTGGACGCGTTCGCAAACGTGATCGGCGCGAACGCAGTGCCAAATTCATCGCGACTCTGCATCGAAAACGTGAGTTGCAATTTGTACCGATCAATGCGCCCGACTGCCCAACGCAAATACATCGCGACCTCGGATGATTCGTTGCCGTACGCGTTGCGATTGATCGGTGCGGGGATGCGAACGATGTCGGCTTCCAAACCGAGTGCGTCCCAATCGTACCCGGTCGTGTCCCACGCTTCCAGCGATCGTTGCGTCGGCAGAGGCAGAGTGATCGCGAGGATTTTATCTTTCGCGTGCAGTGCTTTCGCGAGCTCGCGCACAAACGTCGTAAAATCTTTTCGCAATTCGGGACTGACGCCCGCGTACTCGATGTTCAAACCGGGATAGAGTTTTTCAACCGCGATATCTACCAACGCTTGTATGTGATCGCCGCGCATTTTCGCGTCGCTGATCATCGCCTCGACAATATCGGAACGCGCGCGCGCGCCTTCGAGATTGCTCACCGTCGGCAAAACATTGTACGGACTATTCGCGCCGGTTTCCGGCGTCGTCGGCACACTGCCCGCGATGCCGCCGCCGTCCACAATCGTAAATCCCACCGGCGCGATTTCGGAAACAAGCGGCGCGGCGGACGCGGAGAGCGGAGTTTTCGCGGACACATCCGCAGTGATCGTCGGCGCTTGCGGTTGCGTGTGTCCGATCACAACCGCGCTCGGCACGAACGTCGTCAAGTACGCTTCGATCCGATCTTCATCGAGAAAAATTTGCGCCGGCAGTTTGATCCACTTTTTCCCGTTAAAGCCGTACACGTCGAGCGTTTCGAGCGGCTCGATTTCATCTGGAAGCAGGAGCGACAAAATCGCGAGCGCGGGCGTTTGCCCTTGCAAACTCGGTTGATACGCCGCGCTCTTGACCTCGAGCATAATCGGCAAATCTTTCGCGAGCGAACTCTTCATGAACGCGTCGCGTTTTTGCATCGTCATTTTGATATTGACGTTGCTCTTGACTGCGTTCGCGGGAATCGTAAATTGACTGCTATCCTCGACGGAGACGCCGCCGCCGCGCGCCGGCGCGATGCCGGTATAGCCCGCGCTCAAAACGCGTTGGGGCAAAGCGAGCGGTGGCAAAATCAGGATAAGCAAAAGCAGAGCGGGGATGGCAACGAGGTTAATGAACCATGCGCCGGTGCGTCCTTCGATCAGCGCATCCAGGGCGCGTAGGAATGAGTTGTTTGGTTTTTGATTCAATGCTGTTTTACCTCTTTTGGAACTTGCGCCGATTCTAGCATAGTTGGCGAATTTTGCAAAATAGACAACTTGTAGCGCGGGCGGCTCGCCCGCTAATTCAAATGCGGGCGAGCCGCCCGCGCTACATTAACGCGATCTCAAACGCGATCTCGCGCGTCTCGCCCGGCTTCAACGCGATTTCCCACACCGGCATCACGCACGATGCTTGGTAGACGCGCTCGAACCCGGCTTCGGAGAGCGAGATCGTTTCGACCGGCGCGCGCCACACGCGGGTCGCCGATTTGAATTTCAGCGCGATTTCGATCCCAAGCCACTCGTTCACGAGCGCGATCTGATCGGTCGGGATTTCGCCGCGCGAATCGAGAGGCGCGTCGTCCTTCTTCGACTCCGCTTCGCTCCGCTCAGAATGATGAAGGGGGTTGGCGCGATAGTACGCGTCGGGCGAATGTCCGGCGAGAAGCGCGAAACAAAACTCGACGCCAAAGCGCGCGGTGATCGTTTGCGCGCTCGTGTTGGTTAGCAAGTAGTTGAGCGGTAAATGGTGAGCGCCAGCGCGAATCGTCAAACGTTTTTCGATGTGGAGCGGCGCGAAGACGTTGCCCTGCCAAACGTGCCCATCGCGCGCGAGTGTAACGATCAACCCCGCGTCATTTTTTTCGACGCGCGCGGTGTACGGCTGATTCACGAAATCGCCGAGTTCGTTGTGTTGCGCGCGCGCGAAATCGTCGAGCGTACTTTGCGGGTGAATGAAATGATCGATCAAGCCGACGCGCCGATACCAGTCATAGTTCAACTGTTTTTCCAATCCTGGTTCTTTTGCGCGCACGACCGTGCTGTGAATAGATTCGAGTTTGTCATTTTCTTTTTTCGGCGCACCGGGATATTCGACCGCGTCCTGCTTTGCCGCCTCGATCAAATCGCGATGATACCCTTCGGCGCGACGCGACAAGGTGTTGTGCAGGTTCAACTTTTTCGCGCGCCAATCCCATTCGAACAACGCGCCACCGCGCGCGAGGTCGAAATACAAATTCATCGCGTTGCCGCTCACGAGCAATTCGTTGACGCTGTCCTTGTCGAAATCAGTTTCTTCCGCATCCACCCAATCGCGATCGCCGTGCGTGATCTGATCTGCGAGCGTCTCGGCTTGGATCAGGTGCGCGTAATTTGCCGCGCGAATGTGCGACAAATAAATTCCGCCGAACACGCCGTGCCAGTACGGGCAGTTGCACTGTCCGGCGTAGAGGTGAGATTGAAGATTAGAGATTAGAGATTGGAAGTTGGAAGTTGGAAGTTGGAGGTTGGATTGTGCCCACATCTCCGTGTCTCCGTGTCTCCGCGTCACCGCGTCAACTTTTTCCGACACGCGCAACATCTTCTTGTGCATCGAGTTCACTTCGGGGTACTTGACAAGAAAGTTGCGCCAGAACGCGCCTTTGATGAAGCGCAAAATGTCGCCGCGATTTTCGTCCGCGAGGCGATGCTTGAGCGCGGTGATTTCGCCGGATAATTTTGCCGGCAATGCCCACTCGGTCATTTCGTCGTACGATGCGGTCGGCAAATAAATGCGCCCGATTGCCGGAAATTTTTTCGAATAGTCCGCGAGCGTGATTGTGTGAAGCCAATCCTGGTTTTCTTCCAACGCGGTGAAAAACTTTTCCATCCAGCCCTGCGTCCAACAATGCTCGAACGTATGGGGCCACAAACCAAACTTTTCGCCGTCATCGCCCATCACCGCGACGCGCGCGCCGTCTTCGCTCGCCTGATCGCGCAACCACGCGATCAACTCCTCGACCGGCGACCAGGGAATTGTGTAGCGCAAATGCTTCGACGTGCCAAAAATTTTTAAGGTTGTGCCTTGTTCTTCGGTAACGTAATAGCCAAAGAGATCATCATCGCTCAAACCGACGTACTTGAAATGCGTGTCGTCCACAATCGTGTACGCGATACCCGCGTCCGCCAGCGGTTTCGCGAGATGCGGCTCCCACACGCGCTCGGCAAGCCACAAGCCGGTCGCGGCGTAACCGAAATCGTCTTTGACCGCGCGCGTCAATTTTTGAATTTGCCCGCGCTTGTCCGCGTCTGGGATCGCGGCGAGGATCGGTTCGTAATAGCCGCCGCTCATCACCTCGACCTGGTTGCGCGCGACGAGCGCGCGGATGCGCGCGAACAAATCGGGTTGATGCGCGACGATCCAATCGCGCAACGGTCCGGTGTAATGCAACGCGAGTTTGACGCGCGGATGTTTTTCGAGCAATTCGATCATCGGCAGGTACGCTTTGGCGTACGCTTCAGCGAACACAAAATCAAAATTGCCGACCGGTTGATGATTGTGAAGCGCGAGCGCGAGGTGGATTTTTTTCATTGTGAACCTTGTGAATGGAGCTTGGGGATTAGAGATTGGTAAATGGTGATTGGTAATTGGGATTTTGAATTTGTGTGGATTATAGCACAACATCGAATCCTGGGCGTAGTTTAGTTTGGGGGTGACGAGCATCCTGAGCGGAACGGAGCGAAGCGGAGTGGAGTCGAAGGATGCGGCTCGCGGCAAGTCCCGCATCCTTCGACTCCGCTTCGCTCCCCTGAGCAACGTCGAAGGGTCAGGATGCGGTGCTTGAAACTTTCAAAACCTTTGACGCTAACGCGGCTTGGATATATAATCCGACTATGTTCAACATCATCATCCTCGGCATTGCAAGTTTCCTCACCGATGTTAGCACCGAAATGGTGTACCCACTTTTGCCGCTCTATCTCACGTCCGCGCGCATCGGCGCGACGCCGGCAATCGTCGGACTGATCGAAGGGTTCGCGGAAAGCATCGCGAGTTTGCTCCGCGTTTTTTCCGGCGCGTGGTCGGATCGGATTCAACGCCGCAAGCCAATCGCGATCCTGGGTTACGCATCCAGCACGCTCGGCAAAGTGCTTTTGTTTTTTTCGACGACCTGGGTTTGGGTGTTTGCCGGACGCTTGTCGGATCGCTTTGGCAAAGGCATTCGCACTGCGCCGCGCGACGCGTTGATCGCGGATTCGACGACGGAGCAAAATCGCGGGAGCGCGTTCG
Source organism: Chloroflexota bacterium (assembly GCA_016223105.1). GTDB lineage: Bacteria > Chloroflexota > Anaerolineae > UBA4142 > UBA4142 > JACRPR01. Next base: position 15,437 of record JACRPR010000082.1, read on the forward strand.
GGTTGCATCGCGCGCTCGACACGGCGGGCGCATCGCTCGGCGTGATTCTCGCGTATCTACTGTTCGTTTCCAACAGTACCGAATTCACGACGATCTTTTTGCTGTCGCTCATTCCCGCCGCGCTTGGGGTTGGCGTTTTATTTTTTGTGCGTGAACGCAAACCCGAAGGGTCTCGAAGACCCTTCGGGTTTCCCTGGTGGAAAAACCTGGGCACGCGTTGGCGCGCGTTGGATCGCCGGCTCAAATTTTTTCTCGTGATCGTTTTCATTTTCGCGCTCGGCAATTCGTCGAACCAATTTTTGCTTTTGCGCGCGCAAGACCTGGGTTACGACGTCGCGACGACGATCCTGATGTACCTGGTGTTCAACCTGGTGTATGCGTTCGGATCGTTTCCGTTTGGACATTTGTCGGATCGCGTCGGGCGCAAGCGTCTGCTGGTGATCGGCTATCTCACATACGGCGCGGTCTATTTTGGATTCGCGTTCGCGAGTCCGTTCGCATTGTGGGGCTTGTTCGCGGCGTACGGATTGTATTACGCGTTGACCGAGGGCGTCGAAAAAGCATTGGTCGCGGACATTGCGCCCCAGGATGTGCGCGCGACGTTGATCGGTTTGCACGCGACTTTTGTCGGCGTCGGTTTATTGCCCGCATCGGTGCTCGCCGGCTTTTTGTGGAACGCGTTCGGCGCGAGCGCGCCGTTTTATTTCGGCGGCGGCATGGGCGTCGTCGCGGCGATTGCGTTGTGGTTGTTGATTTGATTTCAGATTTCAAATTTCAGATTGCAAATTTAATCTGAAATCTGAAATCTGAAATTTGAAATGAGGGAAGATGAAAACCAGGTTTATCCTCATCCGTCACGGACAGACCGACTGGAATCGCGTCGAACGATTTCGCGGGCGCGCGGATTTGCCGTTGAACGATACCGGGTTGGCGCAGGCGCAAAAAATCGCGGCGCGCCTCGCGCGAGAAAAAATTATCGCGATCTATGCGAGCCCGCTTCAACGCGCTCTGCAAACCGCCAAGCCGCTCGCGGACGCGCTTGAGCTGGCGGTGCAACCCCATCCCGATTTGCTCGACATTGATTTTGGCGCGCTCGAAGGAATGACCGGCGACGAAGCCAAGCAAGCGTTTCCTGAAATTATTAAGACGTGGCGCGCGACGCCGGGCAAGGTGAAATTTCCAAAAGGTGGATCGCTCAAAGCGGTCAACGCGCGCATCGAAAATTTATTCGCCGATTTAACCGCCAAGCACGCGGGCGAAACGGTCGCGCTCGTGTCGCATCGCGTCGTGTGCCACGCGATCTTGTGCAAAGTCCTGGGACTCAAATACGACGCGCTGTGGCACATTCGCCAGGATAATGCCGGGATTTCTGTTTTTGAAAAACGCGATGAAGGATTTGTCGTAACATTGCTGAACGAGACGAGTCATTTGTGATTGCAGATTTATGATTTCAGATTTCAGATTTGTGCTGACGCTCGACATCGGAACGTCGTCGCTCCGTGCGATGTTGTTCGATACGCGCGCGCGCGCGCTCCCAGGATGCGAAACGAAAATCGCGTACGATGTCGCGACGACGCCGGACGGCGGCAATCAACTCGATGCGGATGCGATGTTGGCGCGCGCCGAACGCGCGTTGGATGAAACACTCGCGCGCGCGGGCGAACACGCGCACAACATCGTTGCAGTTGTCTCCGCGTCGCTCGTGTCGAATGTGCTGGGTGTGGATGCGGACGGACGCGCGGTAACGCCGGTGTTCACGTACGCGGACACACGTTGCGCGCGTGAGGTCGCAGAGTTGCGCGCGCGTTTTGACGAGGAGCAAACGCATCAACGCGTCGGCACATTGTTCCACACGAGTTATTTGCCGGCGCGATTTCTCTGGCTCGCGCGTGAACGCGCGGAAGAATTTCAGCGCGCGAAATTTTGGATGTCGCTCGGCGAGTATTTTTTATTGCGTTGGACTGGCGAACGCGCGTGTAGTTATTCGGTCGCGTCGTGGACAGGATTGTTGAATCGCGCGAAATTAGAATGGGACGCGGAATTAATTAACCAATTACCAATTACCGATTCCCAATTATCTCCGCTCGTTGATTTCGATTTCCCGGTCGGCACACTGCGCGATGAATACGCGACGCGTTGGCGCGCGCTCGCACACGCGAAATTTTTTCCAACGCTCGGCGATGGTGCGGCGGTGAACATCGGAAGTGGTTGCGTGAACGCGTCGCGCATCGCGTTGACGATTGGAACAAGTAGCGCGATGCGCGTGGTAATTCCTGAGGGGGAGAGGGGGAGAGGGAGTGAGGGGGTGAGAAATTTCTCCCACGCTCTCACTCTCCCACTCTCCCCTTCGCAAATTCCGCATGGCTTGTGGTCGTACCGCGTAACGCGCGCGCACGAACTTGTCGGCGGCGCGTTGAGCGAGGGCGGCGCGTTGTTCGATTGGATGACAAATGAAATTTTGCGGCTCGATCCGGCAACTATCGAAACCGAACTCGCGGCGATGTTGCCGGACGCGCACGGCTTGACGGTTCTGCCGTTTCTCGCCGGCGAGCGCGCGCCGAATTGGAACGCGGACGCGCGCGGCGCGATCATCGGTTTGAGTTTGCACACGCGCCCGCTGGATATTTTGCGCGCGGGACTCGAAGCGATCGCGTATCGGCTTGGTTTGATTTTTGAATTGTTGCGCGGCGTCGCGCCGCACGCGACCCAGGTGATCGCGAGCGGCGGCGCGCTGATGCAATCGCCAACCTGGGTTCAGATCATTGCGGATGTGTTGGGTGTGCCGGTGATCGCCTCCGCCGAAAACGAAGCGACGAGTCGCGGCGCGGCATTGCTCGCGCTGAACGCGTTGGGCGTCATCGCGGCGCTCGATGAATTGCCGGCGCGCACCGGCGCGATCGTTCCACCCGACGCGGCGCGGCACGCGATTTACGCGCGCGCGCAGGAACGGCAAGAATCGTTGTATAATGCGGTTGTGAGAAAGTGATGCGTGTAACGTGAACCGTAAATCGTTCATTCAAATCGAATCCACATCAAGCGCGCCGATTATTGCCGGCGATCAAGAAATCGTTTTGCAATCGCGCGCGGTGTCAATCAAATTGCCGGGCGTCGGTGGTGTCGTGTGGAATCGCCCGACCGCGGTGATCGCGCGCACGCGCGATGGACGCGCGCAAAAAATTATCGTGCGCGATGTAACGCGGCTCGCGCAGTTGCTCATCTTCGCGTTGGGCATCGCGGGCGCGCTGATGATCGCGACAAGACATCACGATTGATTGGAGTCAAATCTTCGCCAACATCCTCCCACTGATTCAAAGGAACATGGATGAAGAAAAAATAAAAATATCCGTGTTCGCTTGTATCCGTGGGAAAAATTTGTGCGTACTAGAATTGGCGAAGAAATTGAAAGGGGATGACATAATGGCAAACGAAATTGTTGTGAAAGCGGAAACGCCAACGGACATTCCGTTCGATCCCAAACCGTCGTTTCAAATGATGGAAAATTCGTTGAACAAACTCGCGGACGCGGCAAAGGTTGACGCAGTGTACGCCGCGCCAATCGTGAACGGCGACGTGATTGTGATCCCGTCCGCCGAAGTGTTGACCGGGTTTGCGTTTGGTTTTGGAATGGGCGGCGGCAAAGACCAGGTCGCGAATGTCGGCGGCGGTAGCGGTGGCGGCGGTGGCGGTCGTTCGTTCGCGCGCCCGGTCGCGGCAATCGTCGTTACGCCGAACGGCGTGCGCGTCAAGCCGATAGTGGACGCGACGAAAATCGCGCTCGCCGCGTTGACCGCGTTCGGTTTTATGTTCGCAATGATCGCGCGAATGAGTCGTCGCCGCGCGCCGCGCTTTGATAAGCAATGATCGAAAAATTGTACGCGTTCGCGCGCGCGCTCAATCGTCGCTTTCCCGACGGTAACGATCCATTCAAAATAATGACGCGCCTGCTCGAAGAGAGCGGTGAACTCGCGCAACAGATCAATCATTTCGAGGATACCGGCACCAAGCACAAAAAATACGGCGAACCGGATCGCGCCAAACTCGCCAAAGAAGTGTCGGATGTTTTGCATTGCGCGCTTCAAGTCGCGATCTATTATCGGATCGAACCGGAACTCGAAGCGCTGATTGAGGAGCGTTATCAGCGCGCGCAAGCGGAAGGGTTGATCGAATAGTGGCAAAACGCCCCTACGGTTTCTACGCGGTGAAAAAAGGACGCGTGCCCGGCATTTACAAAACTTGGGCAGAGTGCGAAGCCCAGGTCAAGGGTTTTGCGGACGCGATCTTCAAAGGATTTCGTACGCGCGCGGACGCGAAAAAATTTTTGGCGCAAGAAATTGCCGGGCGACCGCACAGCGCGACACGCGCCGAGCAAAAAAAATTGCAGGTGTCGCACCGCGACCTGGAGTTGGGTAAAGGGTTTGAAGAACGCGATGCGATTTCTCGCTTCGCTCGAAATGACGATGAAGGTCGAAATGACGACGCGGATCGCGTGATCATTTACACGGATGGATCGTCCGTCGGCAATCCGGGCGCGGGCGGATACGCGGCAGTGATGTTGTACGGCGGACATCGCAAAGAGGCGCGCGGCGGTTTTCGCTTGACGACGAACAATCGCATGGAAATGATGGCGGCGCTTGTCGGGCTGGGTTTGCTCAAGCGGCACTGCGCGGTAACGATCTACACCGATTCAAAATATCTGCGCGACGCGATGATGAACGGCTGGGTGAAACGCTGGATGAAAAACGGTTGGCGCACGCGCGCGGATACGCCGGTCGCGAATATGGATTTGTGGTTGCAATTGTGGGATCACGCGCAAAAGCACAATGTAAAATTCGAGTGGGTGCGCGGACACGCCGGCAATGCGGAGAATGAACGCTGTGATCAACTCGCGACGCAAATGGCGGCGCGCGATGATTTGCCGCCGGATGCGGGATATGAGAATGGATTGACGGGCGAGCCGGGATGATCGCGACGAGCCACAACAATTTCTAACGCGTGTGGCGAGGGAAACAAGCGATGTACATTGATGATTTCATTTGGTTGCCGGACATTCTTGACAAATTGAATTGGAAACATCACGCTTCGCAGGATGAAGTTGAGGATGTGTTTTTCAATCACCCGCGTTATCGTTTCGTCGAACCTGGCGAAAGACCGGGCGAGAATGTTTACTCAGCCAGTGGACAAACAAATGAGGGCAGATATCTGATCGTCTTTTTCATTCACAAGTCGGACAGCACCGCGTTGATTTTGAGTGCGCGGGATATGGACGACAAGGAGCGAAAACGTTATGAGCGCAAATAAAAAAGTGACCCGCATTTCCAAAGCGCGCACCATCAAAGAGATTGCGGAATTTTGGGATACACATAGTCTCGCGGATTACTGGGATCAAACGCACGAAGTTGAATTTCAAGTCCGCGCGCAACGCCGTCGCCGCGTAACGCTTGACCCGGATGTATATGCGAAAATCGAAGCGCAAGCGCGTACGCGCGGCGTGTTGCCCGAAACCTTGATCAATATCTGGTTGGCGGAACGACTGAAACAAACCGCGTAACACAAATGAAGAAAACACTCACTCACGCCGCGCTCATCGCGGCGGCAAAAAATTTTTGCGGATTGAGTCACGCGTACACAGAATTGTTCGGCGTAACCGATGGCAAAGCGATTGGCACGTTCATCGAGCACGCGTTTCAAAACCAACTTGCCGCACAGTTTGATTTGCAAATCGGCAACTCGGCATCGGGTTTGGATTTGCCGATGATCGAGACGGACATCAAGGTTACGTCGGTTCGCCAGCCGCAATCATCCAGCCCATTTCGTTCCGCGCGACAAAAAGTGTACGGGCTGGGTTACAACTTGTTGTTCTTCGTGTACGACAAACAGGACAACGCGCGCACGAAAAAAGCGAAACTGGATTTTGTGAGTTGCGCGTTTATCGAAAGTAGTTGCACGGGAGATTATCGGACAACACGAAACTTGCTTCAGATTCTTGCGAATGATGCAATGCAAGAAGAGATCGCCGCGTATCTGAACGATTCGTATCTGTTGACTGACGAAGCCGAGCGAAACGCGCTTGCAGATGAAATTATGCGAACGCCGCCGACGCAAGGATACTTGGGAACGTGGCTCAAACCGGAATGGCGGACGTGGTATAATCGGGTCATCGAACTTGATGAGCCGGTGGCGGGGATTGTGAAGGTTGTGCAGAGATAAAGCACGACGAATTCAACCTTTGCCATTAGGTGATTTATTCTGGAGAATTTCAAGGAGAAGGCAAAATGGGAACAGAAGCCTCTTTTCAAAATGCGCTTGATGCAATCAAACAAAATAAGATTTCGGAAGCCCGAACAATTTTGGCAAAGATAGTTTCTCAGAATCCACGGGATGAAAATGCTTGGCTGGTGCTTGCTGATATTGTTACGGAAAAGAGCCATGCAATTGATTGTTTTCAACGAGTATTATTGTTGAACCCCAATAATCAAATTGCCCGACAACGTCTTCAATCTTTGCAGATGGTTAATCAGCCGAGTATGGAACATATTGAAGGTTCTGTGAATCACCAAGTGGTTAATATGCCTGAATTTGATGGTGTTAGTGAAAAGGCACTGCAAATCATTAGAGAGAAACCTTGGATTTGGGAGTACAAGTTGTTTGCCCAAGTCTTACACGATGATATAACACACACAAAAACGAAGCTGGACGAAGCCGATG
>JACRPR010000082.1:22149-81760 GCA_016223105.1 Chloroflexota bacterium
TGATAGCCAAGGAACTCATGAAAATTTTTAGCGAAGCAAACTATGAATATGTTTTCGGAAAGCCAGGTGAGGCTGGTGTGCCTTTACGGATTGTGTCATACGCGCGGGATGGGGCACAAGTTTACTCACATGCGACCAAAATGTTACGAGTCGTACGAAGTGCTTACGTTGATACAAAATTGCATTGGTTTCAAGACGAATTAGCAGCCATTGCTCAAGAGGTTATCAGAAGTATTGAAGAATTTTGTGGCGAATATTTTCGCACGATTTCAAGTATCCAAGATGGTATGCCTGGTAATTTTAATATCAGGTTCAAATGGTCTCCGCCTGATCCGATGTTCTCAGAAACCAAGATCGCAGAATCCATGGATCAAATAGTTAAACCGTTTAGAAGAGTAGGAAAATCTGGGCTTGGACTATTTGTAGGGCAAAACACGATAAAGGAGAGAATTCGTTTTCAAATCAAACTTGCCCAAAAACGCGGAGCCCCGCTAAATCATATGCTCATGTGTGGCCCAGATGGTGAGGGCAAAGCTTGGCTTGCTATGTGTGTAATTAACGAAATGCAAGCTCAAGGAACAAAAGGTGTTGTGGATCAATTTACAAATGTCGAGTTCCTTGATCACATAATCTCGAATTTTGGGGAAGGTGAGATTTTTTTGCTGGAACACCTTGATCGTTTGAATCAAAGATGTACTTCCCAACTAGCTGAATATTTGATGAGTACTCGTGCGACGCCGTTGCCATCAAATGGACCGAAGTCACCGCGTTTTACCTTAATCGGAACAACATCACAACCAAATGCAATTCGTGCACCCTTGCTAGCGAGTTTTGATGTCCGTTTGGATTTTGCCCCCTATACTCCGGAGGAGCTCGAATCCATAATATTCTTATTATTCTACGAAACTGTCCCGCCGATTGATTCATCAGCAGTTACTGAAATCATAAGACGGGCAAACGGAAGTCTTCAATCTGCAACCAGGTTGATGAAGCAGGCAAGGGAATTTGCTATTGTAAATGATCGCAGTTTTATTTCGGGCGATCTTGTATTAAACGCGGTTGGCATTTCATCAAGCGATTCTGTGGAAAAGGACATGACGGGCGTCGCGTTTGAAATCAAGTGCATGAATTTATTACGGAGAAGGAATTTCGAAGTCAGGTTGACGAGCAGAACTTCGGATGGGGGTATAGATTTGATTGCATTCTCAAGTGACCCGGTGATTGGTGGCAAGTATGTCGTTCAATGTAAGGACTGGGCTGGATCGGTAGGTGCACCTGTAGTGCGTGATTTGTATGGCGTTGTGCATGCAGAAGATGCTAACAAGGGCATATTGATAACTGCATCTTCTTTCACTCAAGAAGCGTTGAATTTTGCAATGGGGAAAAGATTGGAACTGATTGATGGTGCAATGTTGGGCTATCTACTTGCCGAATGATAATGCCTGGTAATAATTCGACCCTTAATGACAAAGGAAGAAATTGATGAATCACCCAACCAACCCACTCGACCACCTCTGCATCAACACCATCCGCTTTCTCGCGGTGGACGCGATTCAGAAAGCGAACAGCGGACATCCCGGCTTGCCGATGGGCGGTGCGCCAATGGCGTATACGCTCTGGACGCGTTTTCTCAAACACAGTCCCAGCAATCCGCAGTGGCACAATCGTGATCGGTTCGTCTTGTCCGGCGGACACGGCTCGATGTTGTTGTACGCGTTACTGCATCTTACCGGTTACGATCTACCGCTCGATCAACTCAAACAATTTCGACAATGGGAAAGTCTGACCCCAGGACATCCCGAACGCGGCGTCGCGCCCGGCGTCGAAACGACGACGGGACCGCTCGGTCAAGGATTCGGCAACGCGATTGGAATGGCGGTTGCAGAAAAATTTCTCTCAGCGCGCTATAATCGTCCTGGTTTTGAAATCGTCCATCATCACACCTATTGCCTGCTCGGCGACGGCGATATGATGGAAGGCATCGCGTCCGAAGCCGCGTCGCTCGCGGGACATTGGCGGCTTGGCAAATTGATTTGTTTGTACGACGACAATCGCATTTCGCTCGCGGGTGCGACGAATTTATCGTTCAGCGAAGATCGCGCGAAACGCTTCGAGGCGTACGGCTGGCAAACGATCACGGTGGACGATGGGAACGATGTCGCCGCGATCGATCGCGCGATTCGCGCGGCGCAAGCCGAAACCGACAAGCCAACCTTGATCCTGGTTCACACGATCATCGGTTACGGCGCGCCGCACAAACAAAACACGTTCGAGATTCACGGCGCGCCACTCGGCGCCGATGAAGTGAAAGCGACGAAGCAAAACCTGGGATGGAATCCCGACGAATCGTTCGTCGTGCCGGGCAATGCGCTCGAACATTTCCGCGAAGCGATTGACGCCGGAAAAAAATCGGAAAGCGAGTGGAACGCGCGCTTTGCCGCGTACGCACAACAATTCCCGGAACTCGCGCGTGAGTACGAAACGATAATGCGCGGCGAATTGCCGGCAAACTGGGATTCCGCGATCCCGGTTTTTCCGGCGGATGCCAAAGGTCTCGCGACGCGCGCATCTGGCGGGCAAGTGTTGAACGCGCTCGCAAAAAACATTCCGAACCTCATCGGCGGATCGGCGGACTTGAATCCTTCGACGAACACCGCGCTCAAAGGTCTCGGCGATTTTATGCCGCCCGAATTTGCGAGCGGCGATACGCAAGGCGCGGTCGGCGGCGGATTCGGTTACACCGGACGCAATTTGCATTTCGGCGTGCGCGAACACGCGATGGGCGCGATCGCGAACGGACTCGCTCTGCACGGCGGCATCATTCCGTTCACCGCGACGTTTCTCACATTTTCCGATTATATGCGCGGCTCGATGCGGCTCGCGGCGATTATGGAACTGCCGGTGATTTTCGTTTTCACGCACGACAGCATCGGCGTCGGCGAAGACGGACCGACGCATCAGCCGGTCGAACATTTCGCGGCGTTGCGCGCGATTCCGCATCTCACCGTGATTCGTCCCGGCGATGCGAACGAAGTCGCGGTCGCGTGGCGCGTCGCGATTGAATCGCGCAAACCGGTTGCGCTTGTCTTCACGCGCCAAAATGTGCCGACGTTGGATCGCACCCTGAGCGGAGTCGAAGGGTACGCACCGGCGGATGGATTGCGACGCGGCGCGTACATTCTCGCCGATGTGCCGAATCCGCAGATCATTTTGATCGCGAGCGGATCCGAAGTGTCGTTGATTGTCGCCGCGCAGAAAAAATTGGCGGAGCAAGGAATCGCCGCGCGGGTTGTCGCGATGCCATCCTGGGAATTGTTCGACGCGCAATCCCAGGATTATCGCGACCTGGTTTTGCCGCCGCACATTCGCGCGCGGCTCGCGGTCGAAGCCGGTGTAACCCAGGGCTGGCACAAGTACGTCGGACTCGACGGTGATGTGATCGGCGTGGATCGTTTTGGCGCGAGCGCGCCGTTCGCGGTGGTCTTTGAAAAGTACGGGTTTACTGTTGACAATGTCGTCGCGCGCGCGCGCAAGTTGGTTGAAAAATAAAGCGAGTGGCGGAGCGGGAGAGTGGGAGAGGGGGTGAGAGGGAGAATCTTCTCCCCCTCTCCCACTCTCTCCTTCTCCCACTCGACAAAGAAACGATGACCACACTCGTCCACGCTCTCCCCATCACCGCGCTCGTGCTCGTGCTGATTTACAAATGGTTCGCGCTTGATGATCGCTACGCGGTGTTTCTCTACAATCATCTAAACGCGACGCCGTTCGACGCGGTAACGACGAGCCGCTATTGGATGGCCGGTTTGGTCGCAAGCGCGATTGTGATGCTGGGTTACATCGCGGCAAATTTTTTAATCGCGCGCTTCAAACGCGATTACTGCGCGCCGACCTGGTGGCATGTGTGGTTGACCTGCGCGGTGCCACTCGCACTTGCGATCCCGTTGATCGTGATGAACGTCAACACGCCGACGATGCCGATTGAAATCGCGTTGATGCTTGTCGCCGCGACCTTGATTGGTCTTGTGATCGCGTTGATGCCGGGATCGCTCGCGGCGCATCACCCGCGCCAACTCGCGTGGATCGGCTTGGATGGCTGGGGACTCATCCCGGTTTTATCATTGTTGCGCGCGATTGAATTGCCGGGGCGCGGCTTGTCGGTGCGCGCGGATGTGGCGTACGCGTTCGCGATTGGCAGTGTTGTTTTTGGAATCGTGTGGCTCGTCGCGCTGAACGGTTTCCGCGCGCGACGGCACATTCCATCGCCGCGCGCGTGGCAAGTGTACGGCGCGGGCTTGGGGTGGTGTTATATTTTTCTGCCGCTCGTGCATTACCTGATCGCGACGCCCGCGCAATTCAAATACATCACGTCGGCGTCTAACTTTTTCGCGTTCGATCCATTTTTGCAACTCGCAACATTTATCGTCGCGGGGGTCCTGGTTTTCGCGAATGAAAAATTTTGGTCTTGGCGTTTGCGAAAATCAATCGCGTAAACGCGCGACTCCAAAAATTGATTCACGCATCACGATTTACGTTTTACGCTTTACGTTTTACGGAGCAACTATGAACATCGCCCTCGGCGCAGATCACGGCGGCTTTTCGCTCAAGCAAACCGTCGTTGACGAATTGACCAAACTTGGGCATACTATCGTGGACTGCGGCGCGCGCGCGTACGATAAACTCGACGACTATCCCGATTTCGCGCGCGCGGTCGGCGCGGCGATTCAACGCGGCGACGCAACGCGCGGGATTGTGATCTGCGGTTCCGGCGTTGGCGCGGCGATCGCATCGAATAAATTACGCGGCATTCGCGCGTGCGTGTGCCACGACACGTACTCGGCGCGGCAGGGCGTCGAGCACGACGACCTGAATGTGTTGTGCCTCGGCGCGCGCATCATCGGCGACGAACTCGCGAAAGAAATCGTGCGCGCGTTCGCGTCCGCGCAATTTTCGACTGAAGCGCGATTCCATCGCCGCCGCGCCAAAGTGTTGGAGATCGAACGCGACCAAGCATAATCAGTGAACAGTAAACGGTGTTCACTTTTATAACAAGGAGTTACGATGAGCAATTCACTGCGCGACCTCAAACAACTCGGACAGTCCATCTGGCTCGATAGCATTCGCCGCACGCACATCACCGCGGGCGGCTTGCAAAAATTGATTGACGACGACGGCATTCGCGGCGAAACCTCCAACCCAGCGATTTTTGAAAAAGCGATCGCGGGCAGTCGCGATTACGACGACGACGTGCGCGAATTGATCGCCGCCGGAAAAAACGCGCTCGAAATTTATGAGACGCTCGCGCTCAAAGATGTGCAAATGGCGTGCGATGTTTTTCGCGCGACGTACGACGCGACCCAGGGCGGCGATGGTTTCGTCAGTCTCGAAGTCTCGCCGAAACTCGCGTACGATCCGCGCGGCACGATTGTCGAAGCCAAGCGTTTGTTCGCCGCGGTGAATCGCCCGAACGTGATGATCAAAATTCCCGGCACGCCCCAGGGTTTGCCCGCGATTGAAGAATGTTTGTACAGCGGACTCAACATCAACATCACGCTCTTGTTCGCGGTCGAAGCGTACGAGCAAGTCGCGTGGACGTACGTGCGCGCGCTCGAACGCCGCGCCGCCGAAGGCAAACCGATTGATCGCATCGCGTCGGTCGCGAGTTTTTTCGTCAGCCGCATTGACACGCTAGCGGATTCATTGCTCGCGCAAAAAGGACAAACCGCGTTGCAAGGCAAAGCCGCGATTGCGAACGCGCAAATGGCGTACGCGCTCTTCAAAACGATTTTCGCCGATCCGCGTTTTATCGCGTTAAAAGCGCGCGGCGCGCGCGCGCAACGACCGTTGTGGGCAAGCACGAGCACGAAAAATCCAAACTATCGCGACGTGCTGTACGTCGAATCGCTGATCGGTCCCGACACGATCAACACCCTGCCGCTGGAAACGATTGACGCGTTTCGCGATCACGGCATCGCGCGCGCGACGATTGAAGACGATCTCGACGGCGCGCGCCGCGCGTTGCGTGAAATCGAAGACGCCGGTGTTTCGATGCAAGCGGTTACGCGCCAGGTTCTCGATGAGGGTGTGCTCAAATTCGACCAGGCGTTCGATCAATTGCTCGCGAGTGTTGAAGCGAAAATTACGGCGGCGACGAGCGCGCGGCAAAGCGCGAACCTCGGACGGTACACCAAAGAGGTCGAGGAGATTCTTCGCTTCGCTCAGAATGACAAATTGGCGGAGCGGATTTGGAAAAAAGACCCGGCGGTGTGGAAGCCGAGTCCAAAAGATCAAAATGAAATCGTGGATCGGCTGGGCTGGCTCACGGTCGCGCGCGATCTGCAAAACCAGGTCGGCGATCTGCGCGCGTTCGGCGATGAGATCAAACGCGCGGGTTACAAATCGGTCGTGTTGTGCGGAATGGGCGGCTCGAGTTTGTGCGTCGAGGTTCTGCGCGATACGCTCGGCGTCGCGCGCGGCTATCCCAAAATGTTTATCCTCGACACAACCGATCCCGCGGCGATTCGCGCGGTTGAGCGCAAAATTGATGCGAAGAAAACCGTGTTTATCATCGCGAGCAAATCGGGCGGCACGGTTGAAACGTTTTCGCACTACAAATATTTCGCCGCCAAAGTGCCCGCGCAAAATTTCGTCGCGATCACCGACCCAGGTTCGGGTTTGGAAAAACTCGCGCGTGAAAAAGGGTTTCGCCGCGTGTTCCTGAATCCAGCCGACATCGGCGGACGTTATTCCGCGTTGTCGCTTTTCGGGCTTGTGCCGGCGGCGTTGATGGGAATTGATCTCGAACGCTTGCTCGCGCGCGGCGAAGAAATGGCGCGCGCGTGCGCGGCGGAAAAAAATCCCGGTGTATGGCTTGGCGTCGTGTGGGCGACGCTCGCGCAACGCGGGCGCGATAAAATTACGATCATTCCGTCACGCGGTCTCGAAACATTTGGCGCGTGGGCAGAACAGTTGATCGCGGAATCTACCGGCAAAGAGGGCAAAGGTCTCGTGCCGATTGATGGCGAGCCGCACGCGCCGGTGTCGCAGTACGGCGCGGATCGCGTCTTTGTGTATTTGCGTTTGTCCGGCGCAAAAAATGCCGCGCTCGATCGCAAAGTAACCGCGCTCGAAGAATCGGGGCAACCGGTGGTGCGCTTGTCCTTGCGCGATGTGTACGACATCGGCGCGGAATTTTTCCGCTGGGAATTTGCGACGGCGGTCGCGGGCGTGCGGCTTGGCATCAACGCGTTCGATCAACCGAATGTGCAGGAATCGAAAGATAACACCAAACGCGTTTTGGAAAGTAAAAAACTCAAAACGGAAAAACCGGTGTGGCAGAACAAGCAATTCGCAATTTATGCGACGGATAAAATCAAAGCGAAAACTCTGCGCGATGTTTTGCGCGCGTTCATCGCGCAAGCAAATGACGGGGATTATCTCGCGGTGATGGCGTACCTCGAACGCGCGTCGAAGACGGAACGCGCGTTGCAATCCATGCGCGTCGCCGCGCGGCGCGCGACCAAAATCGCGACGACGCTCGGTTACGGTCCGCGCTTTTTGCACTCGACGGGACAGTTACACAAGGGCGGCGCGAACAATGTGCTCGGGTTGCAAATCACCGCGGAGGATCGCGCGGACGCGAAAATCCCGGACGCGGCGTACTCGTTCGGCGCGCTCAAACGCGCGCAAGCGCAGGGCGATTGGCAATCGTTCAAAGATCACAAACGCCGCGCGTTGCGCGTGCATTTAAAACGCGGCGCGACGCTCGCGCAATTCGTGAAAGAATTTGCGAGCGCGCTGAAAGCAATCAAATAATGGATGTTCAATCGGGACACTTGCGCGTCGGCTTGCCCGCGCAAAAAATGCCGCCGCCCGCGACACTCGTCATTTTTGGCGCGACCGGCGATCTGACGCAACGCAAACTTTTGCCCGCGCTGTTCGATCTGTACTGCGATAAACGTTTGCCCGAAGGATTCAGCGTGATCGGATTCGCGCGCCGCGAAAAATCGTCCGATGAATTTCGCGTCGAGATGCGCGAAGCGGTCGCGAAATTCGCGCGCAACAATCCAATGGGTAATGCCAAGTGGGACACGTTCGCGCGCGGCTTGTATTATCATCAAGCCGAGTTTCACGATTTGAACGGGTGCATCGGGCTGGCGCGCTTGTGTGACAAGATTGATCAAGAACGCGGCACGCAGGGCAATCGTTTGTTTTATCTCGCAACCGCGCCGGAATATTACGCGCTGATCATCAAACAGTTGGGCGAAGCCGGACTCGCGCGTTCGGAAAAAGGATGGGCGCGCATCATCATCGAAAAACCATTCGGGCGCAATCTGACCAGCGCGCAAGAATTAAATCGTGACGTGTTGGCGGTGTTCGACGAATCCCAGGTCTATCGCATTGATCACTATCTCGGCAAAGAGACGGTGCAAAATATTCTGGCGTTTCGTTTTGCGAACGCGATTTTCGAGCCGTTGTGGAATCGCAACTATGTGGACAATGTACAAATCACCGCGGCGGAATCGGTCGGGGTCGAGGGGCGCGGCGGTTATTACGAAACCGCCGGCGCGTTGCGCGATATGGTGCAATCGCATTTGCTCCAACTCGTCGCGCTGACCGCGATGGAGCCGCCGGTCTCATTCGACGCGCAATCGGTGCACGATGAAAAGGTCAAGGTTCTGCGCGCGGTCAACGCGTTGTCGCCGGAAGAGATCAATAACCAGGTCGTGCGTGGGCAGTACGGCGCGGGAAATAATTTGCCCGGCTATCGCGAAGAATCGCGCGTCGAGCCGGATTCGTGCACGGAAACGTACGTCGCGCTGAAACTGGGGATTGATAATTGGCGTTGGGCGGGCGTGCCGTTTTTTGTGCGGACCGGCAAACGTCTGCCGCGCCGCTGTACGGAAATTATGATTCAATTCAAAACCGTGCCGCATCCCTTGTTCGCACAACAGGTCTCTGAAGGCATCGAGCCGAACATTCTCGAAATTCGTTTGCAACCGGACGAAGGGATCAATTTGCGTTTTGCGGTGAAACAACCGGGACAAATCATTCGTTTGCGCGATGTGAAAATGGATTTCTTTTACAAGACCGCGTTCGGCGCCGCGCCGGGTGAAGCGTACGAAACGCTCTTGCTCGACGCGATGCGCGGCGATTCGACCTTGTTCAACCGGCGCGATGAAGTGGAGATCGCGTGGTCGCTGATGACGCCGATTCTCCAACATTGGCAAGACGCGCCGTCGCCGAATTTTCCGAATTACGCGACCGGCACCTGGGGACCCCGCGCCGCCGATAACATGCTTGCGCGCGATGGGCGCACCTGGCATGAACCGTGAGTGAATTTCAGATTTCAGATTTCAAATTGCAGGTTGGAAATCTGAAATCTGAAATTTGAAATTGCAAAATGCAATCACCCGAAATTGAAATCTTTTCCGACCGTGCCGCGCTGACGCGAGACGCCGCGCGGCGTTTTGTTGCGTGTGCGCGCGACGTGATTGCCGCGCGCATCCTGAGCGGAGGCGAAGGATATTTTTCGGTCGCGCTCTCCGGCGGATCCACGCCGCGCGATTTGTACGCTCTGCTCGCGACGCCGGAATTTTCGATGCAAGTGGATTGGGCGCGCGTCCACATTTTTTTCGGCGATGAGCGCGCGGTGCCGCCCGATCACGCGGACAGCAATTTCAAAATGGCGAACGATGTTTTGCTTGCGCGTGTGCCACTGCCCGCGCAAAATGTGCATCGTATTCGCACAGAGCTCGCGCCGGATGAAGCCGCGCGCGAGTACGAACGCGAGTTGCGCGATTTTTTTGTGAACAGCACGCTTCGCGTGAGCGGAACGGAGCGAAGCGGAGTGGAGTCGAAGGACGTGTTGCCGCGTTTCGATTTGGTTTTGCTCGGTCTCGGCGCGAACGGACACACCGCATCGCTCTTTCCGCGCACGCGCGTTTTGCGGGAACAAGCGCGCTGGGTCGCGGCGGAGTACATTGACGAAATAAAAATGAATCGCATCACATTGACCGCGCCGGTGATCAATGCGTCGGCAAATATCCTGTGGCTCGTCGCGGGCGCGGACAAAGCGGCAACGGTGCGCGCGGTTCTGCGCGGCGCGTATTGCCCCGACGATTTGCCCGCGCAGTTGATCGCGCCGCGCGATGCGCGCGTGGTGTGGTTGATGGATCGAGACGCGGCGCGCGAATTGTCACGCTGAGCGAAGCGAAGCGTCTCGCTCGCGGTGTGACGAGATTCTTCGCTTCGCTCAGAACGACGAGCTGGAGGATTCAAACCCAATGCAACGCAGACCTGAAGCAATTCTCGCACTAGAAGACGGCGCGCTTTTTCGCGGACGCGCGTTCGGCGCGCGTGGTGAACACTGCGGCGAAGTCGTCTTCACAACCGGCATGACCGGCTATCAAGAAGTGTTGACCGATCCATCGTATCACGGACAAATCGTCATTATGACGTGCCCGCACATCGGCAACTATGGCGTGAATGACGACGATGCCGAATCCGCGCGTCCCTGGGTCAGCGGATTCATCGTGCGCGAAGCGAGCCCGGTTGTTAGCAATTGGCGCGCGACCGGCGATCTCGAATCTTATTTGATCGCGCACAACATCGTCGCGCTCACCGAGATTGACACGCGCGCACTCGTGCGTCACATTCGCACGCGCGGCGCAATGCGCGGAATTATTTCAAGCGATGATCTCGATTCAGAATCGCTCATCCACAAATCGCGCGCATCACGCGCAATGTCCGGCGCGGATTTGGCGCGCGAGGTAACATGCACGCAAGTGTACGAATGGAACTACGGTGTCATTGCGAGCGAAGCGAAGCAATCCCCAACCAGTGAATTGGAGATTGCTTCGTCGCACAAACCGCTCCTCGCAATGACACGCGCGTTTCACATCGTCGCGTACGATTTCGGCATCAAGCACAACATTTTGCGAATGTTCGCGGAACGCGGTTGCCGCGTAACGATTGTCCCGGCAACGACGCGCGCTGAAGATGTTCTCGCACTCAAGCCCGACGGAATTTTTTTGTCGAACGGTCCCGGCGATCCCGCCGCGGTAACGTACGCGATTGAGGCGACGAAAAAATTATTGGGGCGTGTCCCGATTTTTGGAATTTGTCTCGGTCATCAAATCCTGGGTCTCGCGCTCGGCGCGAAAACGTACAAACTTAAATTTGGTCATCGCGGCGGCAACCAACCGGTCAAGCATTTGCCGAGCGGCAAAGTTGAAATCACGACGCACAATCACGGTTTCGCGGTGGATGCAAATTCGTTGCCGAACGCTGTTGAGATCACGCACGTCAATCTCAACGACAATTGCGTCGAAGGATTGCGCCACAAAAATTTACCGGCGTTCAGCGTGCAGTATCATCCCGAAGCCGCGCCCGGTCCGCACGACGCGCGCTATTTGTTCGACGAGTTTGCGCGGATGATGAAGGAGTCGAAATGAATCTCGTCAACCGCGCCGCGACCGAGGCAGACGCGCTGATGCTCGCGCAAATGAACCAGCGGCTCATCGAGGACGAACACAGTCGCAATCCGATGACGATTGATGAGTTACATAAGCGAATGACGGGCTGGCTAAAAGATGAATGGGGCGCGCAATTATTTGTGGAATCGGACACGATCATCGGCTACGCGCTCTATCAATTGCGCCAAGCCGATTATTACCCTAATCGCCAAATGGTGTACATACGCCAGTTTTACATCGAACGCGATTTTCGAAACAGAGGATTGGGAAGTCGCGCGTTCAAATTGCTGGTCGAAAATTGTTTCTCCGCCGATTGCGCCATCACGATTGATGTCCTGGCTTCCAACCCGGACGGTTATCGCTTTTGGTCGCGCGTTGGTTTTCATCCGTACTGTACGACAATGAATCTGCAACGACAGGAAAATCGGGATGCCCAAACGAACTGACATTCATTCCGTTCTCATCATCGGCTCCGGTCCGATCGTGATCGGACAAGCGTGCGAGTTTGATTAACTCGCGGAGGATCGTTTGTTGTTCAAAGACGCGATGTTGGAGATCGGGCTCGATGTGCCGCGATCCGGTGTCGCGTCATCGGTTGAGCAAGCGATTGATCTCGCGGATCGCGTAACGCATTATCCGGTGATTGTGCGCCCGTCGTTCACGCTCGGCGGAAGCGGCGGCGGGATCGCGCGCGATGAAACCGAATTACGCGCGCTCGCGGAACGCGGCATCAAATCAAGTCCGGTCGGCACGGTGTTGATCGAAGAATCGGTGCTGGGTTGGAAAGAGTACGAGCTTGAAGTGATGCGTGACCGCGCGGATAATTTCGTCGTGATCTGCTCGATTGAAAATTTCGATCCGATGGGCGTGCATACCGGCGACAGCATCACCGTCGCGCCCGCGCAAACGTTGAGCGACCGCGAATACCAGGTCTTGCGCGATCACGCGCGCCAGGTGATCACGCGCGTCGGCGTCGAGACCGGCGGATCGAACATTCAGTTCGGCGTCAATCCGCGTGATGGGCGCGTCGTGATTATCGAAATGAATCCGCGCGTGTCGCGCTCGTCCGCGCTCGCGTCGAAAGCAACTGGGTTTCCCATCGCGAAAATCGCGGCGAAACTCGCGATCGGTTACACGCTCGATGAAATTCGCAACGACATTACGCGCGTGACACCCGCATCGTTCGAGCCGACGCTCGATTACGTCGTCGTGAAAATTCCGCGCTGGGATTTCGCAAAATTTCCCGGTGTGCCGCAAACGCTCGATACGCAAATGCGCTCGGTCGGCGAAGCGATGGCGATTGGGCGGACATTCAAAGAGGCGTTGCAAAAGGGATTGCGGAGTTTGGAGATTGGTGCGGATGGGTTGAACGTAGGGGCGACGCATGCGTCGCCCCTACAGACCGCGACGCCGCATCGCATTTTTGAAATTGCCGATGCGATACGCGCGGGTGAGCCAATCGAAAAAATCGCGCAAGAGAGTGCGGTTGATCCCTGGTTTCTCGCGCAGATGCGCGAAATTGTTGAACTCGAAAACGAATTGAAAACGCACACGCTCGAAACATTGCCGAAGGATTTGTTGCGCGAAGCAAAACGGTTTGGATTTTCGGACGCGCAAATCGCGCGATTTGTAAAATCGGACGCGGCGCAAATTCGCGCGCGGCGCGACGCGCCGGTTTATCATCGCGTTGACACTTGCGCCGCCGAGTTTGAAGCGTTCACGCCGTACCTGTACTCGACGTACGAAACAAGCGACGAAGCCGCGCCGAGCGAAAAAAATAAAGTGATGATTCTCGGCGGCGGTCCGAATCGCATCGGGCAGGGCATCGAGTTTGATTATTGTTGCGTCCACGCCGCGTTCGCTTTGCGCGACCTGGGTTACGAAACGATCATGGTCAACTGCAATCCCGAAACGGTCAGCACCGATTACGACACGTCGGATCGTTTGTATTTCGAGCCGCTCACGTTTGAAGATGTGCTGAACATTGTCGAGCGCGAATCGTCGCGCGGAAAATTGTGCGGCGTGATCGTGCAATTCGGCGGACAGACGCCGCTCAAGTTGGCGTTGCCTTTGCATCGCGCCGGTGTTCCCATTTTGGGAACGTCGCCGGACGCGATTGATCTCGCGGAGGATCGCGAACGATTCAGCGCGTTGCTCGATCAGTTGAACATCCCGCAACCCGCGCACGGTCTCGCGCGCTCGCTCGACGACGCGCGAATTATCGCGCGTGAAATTGGTTATCCGGTTTTGGTGCGACCCTCGTACGTGCTTGGCGGACGCGCGATGGCGATCTGTTATTCCGAAAATGATCTCGCGCATTTTGTCGCGGAAGCGATTATCGCCGCGCCCGATCATCCGGTTCTAATTGATCGCTATCTCGAAGATGCGTACGAAGTGGATGTGGACGCGATCGCGGACGGCACGCGCGTGGTCATCGGCGGAATTTTGCAACACATCGAAGAAGCGGGCGTACATTCTGGCGATTCCGCGATGGTTCTGCCGCCGTACAAAGTGAGTTTCTTTCATCTCAACACGATTCGCGAGTACACGCACGCGCTCGGCATCGCGCTCGGTGGGCGCGGGTTGATGAACGCGCAGTTCGCGATCAAGGACGACATTGTGTACGTGCTTGAAGTGAATCCGCGCGCGTCGCGCACCGTGCCGTTCATCAGCAAAGCGGTCGGCGTGCCGCTCGCGAAAATCGCGGCGCAAGTGATGGCAGGCAAATCGCTCGACGACCTGGGTCTGATCGAAGAGCCGCGCGTGGATGGATTTTTTGTCAAGGAAGCGGTTTTGCCGTTCAAAAAATTTCTCGGCGCGGACGCGTTGTTGGGACCGGAAATGCGAAGCACGGGCGAAGTGATGGGACACGCGTCCGATTTCGGGCGCGCGTTTGCGAAAGCGGAAATGGCGGCGGGGAATCGTTTGCCGCTCGCGGGGCAGGTGTTTTTGAGCGTCAACGATTTCGACAAGAGCGCGATTTTGAAAATTGCGCGCGATCTCAACGCGATGGGATTTCGTTTGACCGCGACACGCGGCACGGCAGAATTTATCGCGCGCGTGAATTTGCCGGTTGAACAAATCAATAAAGTGCGCGACGGCTCGCCGCACATCGTGGATGCGATTCGCGCTGGGCAGATCGCGCTGATCATCAACACGCCGCTCGGACGCGACGCGCATAGCGACGGCAAAGCGATTCGCGTCGCCGCAACGCAGTACGATGTGCCGCTGATCACAACATTGTCTGCCGCGCAAGCCGCAGTCAGCGGGATTCGCGCGTTGAAAGCGAAACAGTTAAAGGTGCGAAGTTTGCAGGAGCATCATTCAAGTCAAAAGTGAAAAGTTAAAAGGCAAAAGTACTTTTTCCTTTTTACTTTTAACTTTTCACTTGATTCAGATTGCGGTATAATCTGAGTCGGGAAAGGAGCGAAGCGAGATGATAAATGCACAAATGAAATCTACGGAAGAATTGATGCGCGTGTTGCCGATGGAATTGCAACAAGAAGTGCGCGATTTTGTTGTGTTCTTGATCGAAAAGCAATCCAAGAAACCGCGTGGTAAATTACGGATGGATTGGGCTGGCGCGTTGAAAGATTTGCGCGACCAGTACACGTCCGTCGAACTCCAACACAAAGCATCTGATTGGATGGCGGGAGAACAATGAGAATTCTTCTCGATACCAATATTATTCTCGAAATTCTCTTGGAGCAAGAAAAAGCAAAAGAAGTCAAAGCGCTTTTTGACCGACTCGATCAACACGAGACATTCCTTTCCGCTTTTTCGCTTTACTCCATCGGACTCGTCTTTTTCCGGCGCAAACGGCACGAGGTCTTTCGCGGTTTTCTAAATGATCTGTTATTGAATGGCGGAGTTGAGGTGTTTTCTCTACTGCCGGAAGATATGGAAACAGTCATTACCACCGCACAAAAGTTTAACCTCGATTTTGACGACGCATATCAGTACGTCGTCGCGGAAAAACACGATTTGATCTTGATCAGTTTCGATCACGATTTTGATCGTACAGGACGCGGACGCAAAACCCCCGCACAAATTTTGTGAATTAAATTTTGGGTTTGAAAAAAACACGGACGCTTGATTTTCGCAAGCGTCCGTGTTTTTATTTCTTCGATTGATCCGCGTTCGTCCGCGTTTGTCCGCGTCCAATTATTTTTTCTTCGCGCGTTCCGCGAGCTCGAATAATTTGTTGAGCGCTTCGAGCGGCGAAAGCGACAGCACATCGAGCTTCGCGAGTTCGTCGCGCACCGGATCGGTTTCCGCAAAGAGCGCGAGTTGTACACCGCCGCGCGTAACCTGGTTATGCGTTTCGCGTTGACTCTCCAATTCCGTCAGCACCTCTTCCGCGCGATGCACCATCGCTTTGGGAATCCCCGCGAGTTGCGCGACGTGAATCCCGTACGATTTATCCGCGCCGCCGCGCACAATCTTGTGCAGAAACGCGACGCGCCCATCTTGTTCGAGAACCGACACGTTGTAATTGCGGACTTTGGGCAAATACGTTTCGAGTTCGACGAGTTCGTGATAGTGCGTCGCAAACAACGTTTTCGATCCCAGGTTCGGATGATTGTGGATGTGTTCGACAATCGCGCGCGCGATCGCGATGCCGTCGTACGTGCTGGTGCCGCGGCCCAGTTCGTCGAGAATGATCAACGACTTGGGCGTGCTGTGCGCGAGAATGTTCGCGGCTTCAACCATCTCGACCATAAACGTAGATTGCCCCGCGCTGATTTCATCTTGCGCGCCGATGCGCGTGAAAATGCGATCCACCAATCCCAGCGTCGCGGCTTCCGCCGGCACGAACGAGCCGATCTGTGCCATCAACACGATCAGCGCGACCTGGCGACCGAATGTGCTTTTCCCGGACATGTTCGGTCCTGTGATGATGTGAATACATTCATCGCGCGACAACAGTACATCGTTCGGCACGAACGGCTCATCGCGCAACGTGAGTTCGACAACCGGGTGGCGTCCCGCAACGACGCGAATTTCGTCGCCGTCGCTCAATTGCGGACGCACGTAGCGATAGCGCATCGCGACTTCGGCGAGCGCGGCGTACACGTCAATCTCCGCGAGCGCGCGCGCGGTCGCGAGCAAACGCGATCCCGCGCCCGCGATGTGCGCGCAAATTTCTTTGAACAAGGTCGTCTCAAGTTCGCTGATGCGTTCTTCCGCATTCAGAATCAGCGACTCGTACTCTTTTAATTCCGGCGTGATGTAACGTTCCGCGTTTGCGAGCGTTTGTTTGCGAATGTAATCGGTCGGCGCTTGCGGCACATTCGGCGTCGTGATTTCGATGTAATAGCCGAACACTTTGTTGTAGCCGACCTTGAGTGATCTGATCCCAGTGCGTTCGCGTTCTTTCCGTTCGAGATTCGCGACCCAGTCTTCGGCGATCCCGTCGAGTTCCGTAGAGTAACCCGGCTGGATCACGCCGCCGTTGTTCAAGTTCGCCGGCGGTTCGGGGACGAGTGCGCGGGAAACCAGGTTGATGATGTCGGGGCAACTATCAATTTCTGATTTCTGATTTCTGATTTCTGATTTCTCCCCCGCTCCCTTGCTCCCCTGCTCCCCTACGTCAAGTCGCGCGGTTATTTTGGGAACCACCTCCAGCGACGCGCGAATCGCGACGACATCGCGCGGGGTGGCGATGGCTTGCGCGACGCGATTCGTGAGGCGTTCGAGATCGCTGATGCGCTTTAATAAATCGCGCAGAGATTCGCGGCGCGCCGTGTCGCGATAAAACGCGTCCACGTTGTCGAGCCGCGCGTTGAGCGCGTTGAGATCGAGTAGGGGTTGCGTGAGCCACTCGCGCAATAATCGTCCGCCCATCGCGGTTTTCGTTTCGTCGAGCACACCGAGCAGTGATCCCTTCACACTGCCGCCGCGAATCGTCGCGACGAGCTCGAGATTGCGCCGCGTCGCCGGATCGATCAGCATAAAATTCTGTGTCGAGTACGTTCGCAGTGCGGTGAGTTGTGCGAGCGCGGCTTTTTGATTGTCCTGCAAATACTGGACGATCATTCCGGCGGCGCGCGTCGCGAGCGGCAACGCGCCCAAGCCGAATCCATCGAGCGACGCGACGCGGAAATGATCGAGGAGCGTGCGGCGCGCGGAGTCTAAATCTGGAGATTGGAGATTAGAGATTGGAGATTGGAAATTTCCAACTTCCAACTTCCAACTTCCAACTTCCAATAACAGTTCCGCCGGGTTCAGCCGATCCAATTCCTGGCGCGCATCGTTTTGCGCGACCTGGGTCGCGGCAAAGATGCCGGTCGTGATGTCGGCGTATGCGATCCCGGCGTGAGCGTGATCCGCAACGAGCGCGGCGAGATAATTGTTGCGTTTCTCTTCGAGCAAGTTCGGCTCGACGACCGTGCCGGGCGTAATGACGCGCGTTACTTCTCTGGGCATCAACCCATCCACAAGTTGATCGCTGGTTTGCTCGACAATCGCGACCTTGTGTCCGGCTTGAATCAATTTAGCGAGATACGATTCAACCGCGTGATATGGCACGCCCGCGAGCGGTACCCGCGCGCCTGTGCCCATCTCGCGCCCGGTCAAGACGATGTTGCAGACCTCAGCAATTTTTTTCGCATCGTCGTCGAACGATTCGTAAAAATCACCGAGCCGGAAAAATACGAGCGTGTCGGGAAATTGTTTTTTGATGCGGAGATACTGTTGGCGGAGTGGAGTCATCGCGCGCCATAATAACGCATTTTATTCCGGTGGGCAAATGCGCGCGCGGTTTGCTTTGCACGCGAACGCTTGTATAATCGTTTTGAAAATGTTTTGGGAACTCGCGCCCGATCAATTGACGCTCGAACCGAATCACATCCACGTGTGGCGCATCGCGCTCGATCTGCCCGCGTCGCGTGTGGACGATTTGCGCGCGCTGATTTCGCGCGATGAGCTCGCGCGCGCGGACGCGTTTTATTTTCCCGAACACCGCGTGCGGTTCATCGTCGCGCACGCGAGCGTGCGAATGATTCTCGCGCGCTATGCGCGCCGCGCGCCGCGCGACCTGGTTTTTGCGACGGATGCATTCGGCAAGCCGGCATTGGTTCAGCCCGCGCCGGTTTTGCGCTTCAACCTCGCGCACTCGGAACATCTTGCCCTGTGCGCGATCACGCGCGATGCGCCGATTGGCATTGATGTCGAATTGATCAAGCCGCTCGAAAATTTGGACGAACTCGCCGCGCGATTTTTTTCACCGCATGAAATCGCGGCACTGCGCGCGTTGTCTGCTGATCAACGCACGCGCGGATTTTATGCGTGCTGGACGCGCAAGGAAGCGTACATCAAAGCGGTGGGGAAGGGCTTGCGCGAGCCGCTCGATCAATTCGCGGTGTCGCTCGCGCCGAATGAACCGGCGCGATTGTTGTTCGCGCGTGATGATCCGCACGCGGCGGAACAGTGGTCGCTCTTCGCGCTCGAGCCCGCGCCGGGGTACATTGGCGCGAGTGCAATTCACGCGCGGGCGCGCGTGTTGCAGGGCTGGCGCTTGGACTAGTCAACCGGCTTGCGCGAGTCGAACGCAATTGCGTCCGGCGGTTTTGGCTTGATACAATGCTTCATCCGCCGATTTGAGAATCGCGATCATATCGTCCCCGTGGGTTGGCAAAAGCGCGACGCCGATGGAAGCGGTTACGCGCGCGGTTGGATGCACGGGCACAATTAGCAGATCGGCAATCGCCGCGCGTAATTGTTCGGCGCGGTGCAGGACAAATTCCTGGGTCGTGTTCATCAGCAAGCACAGGAATTCTTCACCGCCATAGCGGCAGACAATATCACTCGCGCGCAGGTGCGTTGTCAGCGCGCGCGCGATCGCGACGAGAGTTTCATCGCCCGCCAGGTGCCCATAGGTGTCGTTGATGGTTTTGAAATGATCAATGTCCAGGATCAAAATTCCGATGGCATAGTTATGGCGAAACGCGAGAACAATTTCGCGCGGCAGGGTTTCATTGAGATACCGCCGGTTGTAGAGGTGAGTCAACGGATCGCGAATGGATTGTTCCAGCACCTGGATATGCAAATTCTGTAACTCGCCCAGTTGATTTTCCAGGAGCAGATTCGCGGCGTGGAGCGCATTTTCCAATTGTTTGCGTTCGGTGAGATCAATATCAATCCGGTACAGTTCTTTCCCTCTGCCACGCACTTCGGTAACGGTGTGGTTGGAAAAAACCGCCACGCGGGAACCGTCTTTCCGCATTAGCAAAAGTTCGGAGCCAGGAATTCCAATCCCGGTTGTCATCATTTGCGCGATGGCTTGGCGCATGGCGATTTGCATTTCCGGCGGAATAATCAGATCCACCAAATGTTTGCCCAGCGCTTCGGCGGCGGAATACCCGTACAGTTTTTCACTCGCCGGGTTCCACAACGTTACCGTACCATCCGGCGCATAACCCTGCACTGCGATATGCGAAACGCTTTCGACGATGGTCCGAAAGCGTTCTTCGTTTTCGCGCAACGCGGCGTGCACCAATTTTTGTTCGCTAATGTCACTGAGCGTTGTGCGGCAAACCTGCGCCTGGGTTTCGCTATCTTGCCCGCGTGTCATCTCGAGCCGCGCCCAAAACACATCGCCGGTCGTGTTGTGTTTCATTCGCACTTCATAGACCTGCGGTGTGCCGATGGTAAACAGGTGGCGGCGGCGCAAATAGTATTCGTCTTGATCTTCGGGGACAATGAAATGGCTCAGCGGTTGCTTAACCAGGTCGCCGCGCGACACGCCGAGCAGGATCGTGGTGCGGAGGTTCGCTTGGAGGATCAAGCCCTGCGGATTGAGTGTAATATATCCGACCGGCGCGAGATCGTACAGATCAAAATATCGCGCGCGCGCGCTTTCCAACGCGCCTTGCACGCGGCGGAGTTCTTCGTTCTGCATTTCCAATTCGATCTGATGCACTTGGAGTTCGTGAAGCAATTGCCGCGCTTGGTCAAGCGACAGTGCGTCCAGGTTGTCGCCGCGCGTCGCGCGCAGTTTTTCTTCCGCGCGTTGGCGCAAGGTTTGTTCCGCGCCGAGCGGAGGCGCGGCGGAATCGTTTTGTTGATCGTGTGGAATTGGCATACAATTCATTTATTTCCGATAAAGTCTATTGTCTAACGCGCGCCGATGTCGAGCGTGAACGTCAAAAGGTGTAGTTCGCCCGCCAGTTCGATCTCGATGATCGAATTCAAAACCGTCAAGTTTTTACCGGCTTGAGTGCGGAGGGTCGTTGTATACTCGCGCGCCAAACGCGCGGGCGGCGCGGCTTGGGCAAGTGGAGCAAGCCCCAACTCGTCGGCGGTCTTGCCGATCACCGCGGCGCGTTCATATTCGAACAACGCCAGGAATTTTTCGTTGACATCCGCGTACCGCCCGGTCGCGCGCTGAGTGATGCTCAACGCCGCCGGCGCGGCGCGAAAGACGTGACTAAAAGTTTCTTCGGAGCGCTGGAGCGCGATTTCGATTTGCTTGCGCTCGGTAATGTCCACGAACGTAATCACCGCGCCTTCGATCACATTCTCCATCGTGCGATACGGACGAATTCGCATCAGGAACCACGCGTTCGACCTGGTTTGGACTTCGGCTTCTTTCGGCACCAATGTATCCAGCACGGCGCGCACATCTTCAACCAGCGAAGCATAGCCGACCAGGTTGGAGACAATGTGTCCGACCGGTCTGCCGATATCGGTTTGGATCAAGTTGATCAACTGGGTCGTCGCGGGCGTAAAACGCGCGATCCGCAATTGATGATCCACAAAGAGCGTGCCGATGCCGGTGCCCGCGAGCAAATTGTTCATATCGTTGTTCGCGCGCGTGAGGTCCGCCACTTTGGTTTGCAATTCGGCATTGACCGTCGCCAATTCTTCATTGACCGATTGCAATTCCTCTTTCGAGGTTTCGAGTTCCTCGTTCGTGGATTGCAATTCTTCATTGATCGACTGCATCTCTTCGTTCGTGGATTTGAGTTCCTCGTTCGCGGTCTCCATTTCTTCCAGCGTGGTTTGCAGATATTCATCTTTGGCGCGCAGTTCTTGCTCCAGCCGACCGACGCGCGTGTCAATCTCCTCCGCGGGCGTGTGCGCTTGCGTCGCGTCCGTTTCGACATTGTCTAGCGCGGGCGGCGCTTCTTCTAAAATAACCAGGAACAGATCCGACAAAAATTCACCGGCGGGGCTTGCCATCACCGGGCGCACGATCAGATTGATCGTCGTGAAATCGCCGTTCGTCTTGACCGACAGACCGGCATAACGCACCGGCTCTTTGTGCGCCACGGCTTTGTGCAACGCCGTTGCCAACTCGCGGCGCAAGCCCTCGCGCGCCATTTGCAAAATGTTCATCCCAGGATCACCCGGCGCGGGTTCCAGGTATTTTCCGGTGCGTCCGTAAATGAAAAGCACCTCACCGTGTCCATTGACGAGCACGCTGACCGGCGCATAGTGTTCGAGTAACGATTGTTCAACCAGTTCGTGCATTGCAACCTTGCTTTCGCGCGCGCGCTCGCGCGATGGATGCGGGCGCGCTACATTATCGGCTAACGGCGGCGCAAAATCACCGAGCGAGAGACGCGCCGCGCCGATGCCCAACTCCAGCCGTTGATAAAGTTTCCATTTGCGATCCAACGGCGCAAAGAGCGTAACGAAATCGCCGATGGTCTCCGACGTGCCCAAGCAAAGCATTCCGCCGGGATTCAACGCATAGTGAAACAGGGGAATGAGTTTCTTTTGCAAATCGCCGTTGAGATAAATCAACAAATTGCGGCAACTGATCAAATCGAGTTTGGAGAACGGCGGATCTTTGATCACGTCTTGCTCGGAAAAGACAAGCAGATCGCGGATAAATTTTTGGATGCGATAACCGCCCTCGCCCGGCTCTTGAATGAAAAAACGCGTCAAGCGCTCCGGCGAAATGTCGGCGGCGATGCTCGCGGGAAAGACGCCGTTGCGCGCTTGCTCGATGGATTGCCGATCAATATCGGTCGCGAAAATCTGCGCCTTGAACGGTTGGCGCAAGGTTTCCAAATGTTCCTGGATCAGAATCGCGAGCGAGTACGCTTCTTCGCCGGTCGAACAACCACACACCCACGCGCGCACGGTACTGCCAGCGGGCTTGCCGGCAAAGAGGCGCGGCATGATCTGGGTTTGCAACGCGGTGAACGCCTCCGGGTCGCGAAAAAAATTCGTAACGCCGATCAAGAGATCGCGAAAGAGCGCGTCAAGCTCCGCCGGATTTATTTGGGCAAAGCGTAAATAATCCTCCGCGTGCTCGATCTGATGAATTGCCATCCGCCGCTCGACGCGCCGCGCGAGCGTGTTTTGTTTGTACTGCGAAAAATCATGCCCGGTTTGCGCGCGCAGTAAGACACATAATTTTTTCAGCAGGTCTTCGGACGTGGGCGCGGGCGCGGAAACCGGTTGCATTTTTTTGCCGAACGCGTGCGAAACATACGCGATCAATTGCGCGGGCATTTCCGCCGGCTTGAGCACATAGTCCACCAAGCCGGTTGCAATCGCACTGCGCGGCATCCCGTCGAACTCAGTGCTGTCCGGGTTTTGCGCCATTGCCATTCCGCCTTCGCCTTTGACCGCGCGCACGCCCAGCGTGCCGTCACTGCCGGTGCCGGACAGGACGATGCAAATCGCGCGCTCGCGTTGATCCTGGGCGAGCGAGCGAAAGAAAAAATCAATCGGCAAACGCAAACCGCGCGGCGCGCTCGGCTCGAGCAATTGGAGTGTGCCGTTCAGAAACGCCATATCGCGATTGGGCGGAATAATGTACGCGCAGTTCGGCTCCACGCGCATGCCGTCTGTAACTTCATAGACTTGCATCCGCGTATACCGTTTGACCAGGTCGGTCAAAATACTCTTGTGATCCGGCGATAAATGTTGCACGAGCACGAACGCGATGCCGCCCTCGGTGTCGCTGGGCATCGCGGAAAAAAACGCTTCAAACGCCGCGAGTCCGCCTGCCGACGCGCCGATGCCGACAATCGCAAATCCTGGCTCCGGCAAACTCGCCTCGGCGATCGCGTCCGCGGTTGGCGCGGCGTTGCGATTAGGTTCCTGGGTCATTGTGCCTCCCGGTTCGTTTCACAATTCGTCCCGACTGCAATTTTGATTTCGGCTATTATACTCGATTTCGCGTCGGATGAGTACCCTGTCCGCATCGTGGCGCGGCTTAAAGCCACGGATGCGGGCTCGAAAGCCCGCGCCACAGTTAATTTCAAAATCCCTAGCCGCTCTGTTTTTCCAAATGCTCATCGAGCGATTGCGCGATGCCGCGCGCGCGCGCCGTGTCGAATTGTGCGCGCGACAATTGCGTTTCTAATTCCGCGAACAAATGCGCGCCCGGCGCGCGCGCCTCCGCGCTCAACGCCGGATGATTCAGCGCGAACGCGAGCAACGCGACGGCTTGTTCGAGATTGCGCTCACGCGCGTCGAGCGTCGCGATGCCGATAAAAATTTCGACGATACGCCGCGTCGCGCGAATCGCGCGCGCGATGTACAGTCCTTCGCGAAAGTACGCGCGCGCGTCCGCGTGCTCGCCGCGCGCGCACGCGTTCGCGCCGAGATTGTCGAGCGCGGTCGCGATGCCCCACGCGTCGCCCAGCTCGCGGCGCAATGCCAGCCCTTCGCGATAGAGTTGCTCCGCGCGCGCGTAATCAGTTTGCCGATACGCGAGATACCCCAGGTTGTTGAGACAAATCGCGATGCCAAGCCGATTGTCGAGCTCGCGAAAAATGCCGATGCTCTCCTGATACAATTGTTCCGCCGCGCGCGGATTGTCCTGCGCGGTAACGATGCTCGCGAGATTGATGAGCGTTTTCGCGACGCCGGGCAAATCGCCGAGCGCGCGGCGGAGCGCCAAACTTGCTTCCACACGCGCGCGCGCCGCGACCTGGTCGCCTTGCGTGTGCAGAACGTGTCCCAGGTTGCTCAACGCGCGCGCGATGCCCCACGCATCATCGGCTTGGTGCGCGTGCGTGTAACTCGCCTCGAACAATTGTTGCGCGCGCGCGCGGTCGCCGGTGCGTTCGGCAATCGTTCCCAAATTATTGAGCGCGAACGCGCGCTCACGCGGCGCAGAAACCAGGTCGCGCGCGGTCTCCAACAATGCGCGCGCGCCGGCGTAATCGGCGCGGCGCGTCGCAAAGACGCCTTGCCACGCGAGCACGATGCCGCGCGTTGCCGCGCGCGGCAAAACGTTCGCGGCGCGCGCCATCAACTCGGCGCCTTCGCGCGCCCAATTGCGCGTTTCGTAAAAAATCGCCAGCCCTTCGACCGCGCGCGCGATGATCGCTTCGTCTGTTTGTTCGATTGCCCAAGCCCACGCCGCGCGAATGTTTTCCAAATCTTGCGCGATCTGCTCGAGCGCGGCGCGTTTGCCCTGCCGCATTTCAAGCGCGCGGCTCGCGATGAAATCCGCGAAATAATGCGCGTGCGCGTCGCGCGTCGCGCGCATCGCGTCCGCATCGAGTTTTTCTTCCGCGTATTGGCGAAGTGTTTCGATCATTGCATACCGCCCCGCGCGGTCGTGATGCAAAAGCGATTTGCCGACGAGCGTCAAAAGTTGCGTTAGCGACGCGCCCGCGATTTGCTCGGCGGCGGCTTCGCGAAATCCGCCGCGCATCACCGCCAAACGACAAAACGGCGCGCGTTCTTCCGTCGTCAAAAGATTCCACGAATAATCGAACACTGCGCGCAAACTACGTTGCCGCGCCGGGACATCGCCCATCGTCGTCGCGAGAAAATCGAGATTGTGCGCGATCGCGTGCGCGATCTCCGCGCAGGTCGAATCGCGAATCGCGGTCGCGGCGAGTTCGATGCCGAGCGGCAAGCCCTCGACCAGGGCGCAGATGCGCGCGATGGATGCCGCGTCGTTTTCGTCCGGTGCGAAACGCGCGCGGGCGCGGCGCGCGCTTTGAACAAATAATCGCGGCGCGTCCTGCTCCGGCAAACCGCGCACCTCGTACACCCATTCGGCTTGCAAGTTCAAGCGTTCGCGCGAGGTCGCGATCATTTTCACATCGGGCGCGTTCTGCAACAGCGCGACAAATTCGGACGCGCCCGCGCGCACTTGCTCCACATTGTCCAAAATTAACAGCATTTCTTTGCCGCGCAAGTAATTTTGCAATTGCGCGCGCGGATCGCCCGCGCCCAAATCGAGCGCGAGTTGTTCGACGAACGCGAGCGGAATCATTTCCGGCGCGGACAATGCGGACAGGGAAACAAAGCGCGCGCCGTTCAAAAATCGTTCGACGTGTTGCGCGGCGATTTGCAACGCGAGCCGCGTTTTGCCAACGCCGCCGCGCCCGACGAGCGTGATCAGCCGACAACCTGGGTCGGCGATCAGCGCATCGAGTTCCGCGAGTTCATCCGCGCGTCCGACGAACGGGGTGAGCGCGGCAGGTAAGTTGTGGCGCGGCGATGCTTCCGCCGCGCGGATCCGTTCAACCAGCGCGGTCGTGTCCGCCGCGGGCGCGACGTTCAACTCATCGCGCAAAATGCGCCGACAAATTTCGTACTGCGCGAGCGCGGCGGAACGTTGTCCACTGTGCGCGAGCAACACCATCATCCGGCGATGCGCTTCTTCGCGCCAGGGATCGAGCGTGAGTAATTTGCGTAACGTCGTGAGCGCGTGCGGTAATTCCTGGCGCGTCGCGTAATCGTTTGTCAAATGATACAGTGCGTCCACGGCAAATTCGCGCAATGACGCGCGTTGTTGTTGCAACCACTCGTTGAACAAGGTGTCGGCGGGGAGATCGAGATCGGCGAGCAAATCGCCGCGATACAATTCCAGCGCGCGCGCGCGTGTGGCAATCATTTCCGGCGTCGCCGCGTCCGCGCCATCGCGTAGCGCGCGCAAAAATTCATCCGTGTCGAGCGACACACCCGGATTCGTTTGCCACGCGATTGAAACGCGGTCGGCGGTGAACACGGTCGCGCGCAACCCCTCATTTAAATTCCACAACGCGAAGCGCAAATTGTCGAGCGCTTTTTTTTCGGAGGAATCGGACCAGAGAAGCCCGGCGAGTTTACTGCGCGTGTGCGCGCCGGGAGTGAGCGCAAGGTAGCAAAGTAATGCCAGCACCTTGCGGCTCTTGAAGGGCGCAAGCGGTTTGCCGTCGCGTTCGATGGACGGCGTGCCAAGCAGGCGAATGTGAATCATTGTGGGTAGAGATTGGAGATTCAGTAAACGTTCAGTAAACGCGCCAGTGTTACGATGCGCGCAATTCGATTATACAACGGAATGGGCTATGTCGAAAATAGAACCGTATCGGCATCTCTATTTTTTGTATGCGTGGGTCGAGCCGCACGCGGACGCGTCGGCGCGCCCGGTGTGGCGTTATCGCGTTGAAGACGCGCTAACGCACGAGCAACATTTGTTCGGCGAACTGCGCGGGTTGTTGGAATTTTTGCAAGCGCGCCAGGTGGTCGCACTATCGCTCGACGCGCGCGCGGGAGAGTAACGATGAAAACAGATTTTCGCGCTGGCGTTTGGATTGATCGCGTTGACAATGTTCGTCGCCGCGACTGGCGATGCGGATGCGCGCGGCGCGCCGCCGCAGAATGACGCGCGCGCGGCAGACGCGCGCGCGGCAGACGCGCGCGCGGCAGACGCGCGCGCGGCAGACGCGCGCGCGCCGACGCCGACGCCGCGCGCGCGCCGCGCGCCGAACGCGCGCACGATCACGTTCACGTACGACAATGCCGGGCGCGTGACCGAAGCGAATTACGGAAGCGGCAGTCGCATTGCGTTCACGTACGATTTTTCCGGCGATTTGACGGCGATGCAAACTTTCGCGGTTGATCTCCGTATCTTTTTCCCGGTGATTCTCAAATAAATGGTAACTACTCAGCCCATGTCATTGCGAGCGGTTTTCGCTGGCACTTGCGTTCCCGCCAGGGCAAGTGTGCGAAGCAATCCCCGACCTGGTCGATCCGGATTCACAACGCGGGGATTGCTTCGTCGGCAAAAACCGCCTCCTCGCAATGACACCTGAGTAGTTACAATAAATGACAATGAATTTTGGAATTGAACGAACAACTGGAGTCAAGCGTTTACGCGGTTGCTCGCCCGGACAAACCACCCCGCTAATGAATTTTGATTCTCAAATTCGGTAATCGTCTGGAATCGAGCGTTTACGCGGTTCGCTTTGCGGCTCGGACAAACAACCCGCTGAAGCGTCGAATCCAGAATCGCGAAAATTCATTACCGATTTTGACTTTCAAAACGCACAAGCGTCGTATCCGGACTGAACAATTCGTTCAATTCTCCAATTCGTTGTCATTTCCCGGAGCAAAACTATGAACACTCGATTTCTCCTGCGCGTTCTCGTCGCGCTTTTCTGCGCGACATTTTTTCTCGCGCCGATTTTTTTGACGAACGATGTTGCCGCGCAAGAACCGGTACCGCTCGCGCCCGGGCGACAGTTCGGCACCGCGCCGCGCGTATCGCCGGCGGACGCGCGCAAAGAGTTGGCATCGCGCGCGATTCCGGCGAGCCCGCGCGCGCCGCGCACGCTCGCGACCTCCGAAACCGAAGCGACGCCGGAAATTGTCGCGCTCGCGCGCGGATTGAAAAATGATCCCAAACTGATTTTCGATTTCGTCCACAATTACATCGAGTACGTGCCGACGTACGGTTCGGTGAACGGCGCGACCGCGACCTTGCTCGCGCGGCGCGGGAACGATTGGGATCAGGCGTCGTTGTTCATCGCGCTGATGCGCCAAGCCGGGTTCACCGCGAATTACGCGCTGGGCGATGTAACGTACTCGCCCAGCCGACTCGCGAACTGGGTCGGTGTTTCGAACACGTCCGTCGTCGGCAACGTGTTTGCGAATGGCGGCGTCCCGGTCGTCGGCGTCAGCGGCAATTGGCAAATTACGCGCGTCTGGGCGCAAGCGGTCGTCGGCGGCACGACGTACACGTTCGATCCGGCGATGAAAGATTACCAGGACATTGCCGGGATCGCGAATCTCGCGAGCGCGCTCGGCTACAATCAAGCGACGTTTCTCGCGAACGCACAAGTCGGCGCGACGGTTACGAGCGATTACGTGAAATCGTTGAACGAGACGAACGCGCGCGCAAATCTCGCGACGTACTCCGGCAACCTGGTTGCGTACATTCGCGCGAATCTGCCGAGCGCGAATCTCGCGCAAGTGATCGGCGGACGCGCGATCATCACCACCGAGTTGGCATCGTACGCGACTGCGTTACCGTACGCGATTTCATCCGCGAACGTGCAAACGTTCGCGACGATTGGCGACGCGTATCGCCACACTCTGCGCGTGCAACACGCGGGATTTGATTTCACGTTCAAGACGTACGAAATCGCGAGCAAGCGCATGACGATTTGGTACGACGGCGGAAGCAACGCGCCGGTTCTGCGCGTGGACGGCACATCCATCGTTACCGGCACCGCGACGATCAGCGGCACGCGGTACGCGATGACTGTCACGGTGGATCATCCGTACGCCGGAAATGGCGGCACATTCGCAGATCAAACCGCGACGCTAAATCCAAAGAGCGGCGCGCAGTACGCGTGGATGCACGATTTCAACGGCGCGTCGGCGGAACTGCTCGCAAAACGCAACGCCCTGCTCGCGCACGCGCGCGCGCTGGGCAACGCCGAATCGTCCGAGATTGTGCGCGGCGAAACGTTGGCGTTGATGGGGCAGATGTGGTTTTACGAGGATACGCTCAACGCGAGAATCCTGGGACGTGTCGGCAAAGTCGTGCCGATCACGCATCACGGCGCGGGCATCGTCGGTCAAGAGGGCGGTTACTTTTTCGATATTCCACTCGGTTACATTAGCGACCCGACGAGCGATGGCGTCTACATTTCGCGCGCGCACGATGATGTCGTCCGCGTTTGAACACGGCGTGCTCGAACAATTGCAAGGGAGCGCGAACCCAGCCGTCTCGACGATCAAGATGTTGCGGCAGAGCAACGCGAACGGCGCGAGCAACAAAACATTTTTGGCGACGAGTTCGAATTGGACGACCGGCGCGAACGTGCGAAGCCAGTTGATTGATTACAGCGCGGGACAACTCGCGAATCTCGATGCGTACATCGCCGCGAATTACCGGCTTGTTCTGCCGGAAGATGGCGCGATCACGGTGAACAGTTGGACCGGCAACGGCTACATCGCGTACTATCAAAGCGGCGGCGCGATGGGAATGGGAATGATCATCAACGGCGGTCTCGCGGGCGGATACGTTACGACGCCCGGCACGGTCAACCCTTTTAATACATGGCAGAACACCTGGCTTCCGCCGCTCGATCAACAAGACCAGGTTACGACGCCCAAGAGCGGCGAGCCAGTGGATATGCTCACCGGCGCGTACACGTTCGAGCATCGCGATTTGCAAGTCGGCGAAGCCGCGCCGATGGGATTGGAGTTTACGCGATTTTACAACAGCGGCAATCATGATTCAGTCGGCGCGCTTGGCGCGGGCTGGTCGCACAGTTACGATTTTTCCGCGCGCGCGCGGAGCAATGGCGCGTTCGGTTTTGGCTTGCGGCAACCGATTGAAGCCGCGAATCAAATCGCGTGGGCGCACATCGCGGTGGATTTACTCAACAATGATCAACCGAGCGCGTTGAATTGGATGGTTACTGATCTCGCGACAAAATGGGCGATGGATCAGTTGACTGACAACGCGGTGTTGATCGCGCGCGGCGCGAAATCATCCGAGTTTGTGAAACTTGCGAGCGGTGAGTACGTGCCGCCGCCCGGTCTCGCGACGATGTTGACCGCGGATGGAACCGGTTTTCACGTAACCGAACGCGATGGCGCGCGCGTCGAATTCAACACGAGCGGACGCGCGACGCAGTGGATCGATCCCAGCGGCAACACGACGACGTTCGCGTACGATGGCAACGGCAAACTCACTTCGGTTACGGATCCGTTCGCGCGCGCGTTCACGTTCGGCTACACCGGCAATTTGGTGACGAGCATCACCGACTCGCCGCGCAATGTGCAATTCACGTACACCGGCAACAATCTCACGAATTTTCGCGATGCGCGCTTGAACAATTGGGGCTACGAGTACGATGCGTCGAATCGTTTGACGAAAATCAAAAAAGCAAATCCCGCGACGACTGCATTGACGACGAACGTGTACGACGCGCTCGACCGCGTGCAAACGCAAACGGACGCGCTTGGCAACCTCACGACATTTTACTGGGGCATTTATCGCAACGTGGAAAGCGCGCCGAACGCGACCGAATGGATTACGTTTTACGACGCGAATTATCGGTACGCGCTTCGCCAAGATCAACAGGGCAAGCGAATGATTTTCGCGTATGATGGTTTGGGTCGCTTGATTCGCGGCACCGATCGCTTGGGCGACGCGATCACGATCACGTATCACAACGCGAGCGGGCGCATCGCGACGATCACGAATCCACGCGGCAATGTAACGACGTACACGTACACGGCGCGCAACACGAACCTGTACGATCTCACGCGCGTTGATTATCCGAGTGCGACGTACGAACAGTACACGTACGACGCGAACGGCAACGCGCTGACGTATCGCAATCGCGCGGGCAACATCTGGACGTACACCGTGAACGCACGCGGGCAACGGCTCACCGAAACGAATCCGACCGCGGGCGTAACGACGTTCACGTACAACGCGGACGGTACGCTCGCCGCGCGCGATGATGGCGACACGAGCCCGACGACATTTCAGTACGACGGCTTTCGCCGGCTGAATCGCGAAAATTTTCCGAACGGCTCGAATCGCCAATTTGTGTACGACAACAATGACAACCTCACGCAGATCACGGACGCGCGCGGATTCATTTACAATTTCACGTTCGACGCGAACAATGATCTCACGAACGTTGTGCGCGCGTCCGGGACGCCGGTGCAACAGACGCATCAATATCAGTACGACGCGCTCGACCGAATGATTCGCTTTATTGACGCGGGCAGTTATCAAACCGATTTTGCGTACACGTTTTGGAACGGCATTTCACGCATCACGTATCCCGGCGGCGCGCAGATGAACATCAATTACGACGCGCGCCAATGGATCAACGGCATCACCGACGAAGCGAGCCAGACCTGGCAACTCGCGCGCAACGACGAAAGCGTGCCGAGCAGTATCACGACGCCACAAAATCGCGTGACGCAATTCGCGTCGAACCAGGTCGGCTCGATCACCGGCATCACCGATCCGCTCATCAAGACGGTAACGTTCACGCGCGACGCGATGGAAGAGGTTACGCAAGTCACCGATCGCTTGAATCGCGCGCTGACGCTGACGCGCAACGGCGAAGAGCAATTGATGTCGGCAACGCTTCCAATCATTGGCACGGCGACATACACGCGCAACGGACTCGGACTCGTTACGCGCATCACCGATCAGCGCGGCAACAATTGGGATTTTGCGTACACCGCGAACGGGCGGATCAGTCAATCAAAAGACCCGTTGAATCAAACCTGGAATTTCACGTACGACACAACCGGGCGCATCGCGACGGTCGCGTATCCCGGCGGCGTTACCGAAACGCGCACGTACGATGGCAATGACAATCTCACGCAACGCGCGTTTTCGACCGGGTTGACGCTCGGTTACACATACGATCAACTCAATCGGTTGAGCGCGACCGCGAGCGTCGCACTCGGCTTCACGTATGACACGCGCGATCACGTAACGAACACCGCGATGGGCGGCGCGAATTTCGGCGCGACATACGACGCGCGCGGGCGCATCGCAACGATGACGTACGACGGGCAGATGACGGTAACGTATCAGTACGACGCGCGCAACCTGGTCACGCGCGTCAGCGACAATAAAGCGAATGCGTGGACCGAATTTTCGTACGACAATGATCGCTTGACCACGCAGATTCGTCGCTCGAACGGCATCACGACCGACCTCACGCGCGATTCGAACGGGCGCATCACGAAAATTCAACACGGCGCGAAAGGCGAGATGACGTACACGCTCGACGCGGAGGATCAGATTTTGCAAGTGCTTGAGGATTTGCCGGTGGATGTTGCCGCGTATCTCGCACCCGAATTGATTGCGTACACCTACAACGCGGCGAATGAAATTTCATCATCGGGATTTGTGTACGATTTGCGCGGACGTCGAACCCAGGATCCGTCGCGCGTGTACACCTGGGATGCCGCCGATCGTTTGACGCAAATTGTCAAGGGCGCGGCGACGACAACGTTCGATTACACCGCGCTCGGCGATTGCGCCAAGCGCACGGTCGGCGGCGTGCTCACCGAATACTTTTTCGCGTACTCGCTTGCGAACAAACCCATCGTCGCGGAAAAACGCGCGGGCGCGTATGTGCGATTCTATGTGTACACACCCGATGGTCGCTTGCTCTATCTCGTGAACGCGACGAACAATCAACCGGCGTTTTATCATTTCAATCGCGTCGGCACGACCTTGTTCCTAACCGATGCGAGCGGAAATGTCGCGGACACGTACGGCTACACGCCGTACGGACAAATGGTGAAACACAACGGATCGAACGAGCAACCGTTCACGTTCGTCGGCGAGTACGGCGTGCGGCAAGAAGGCGACACCGGGATTTATCAGATGCGCGCGCGCTATTACGATCCGCAAACGATTCGTTTTCTCGCGCGCGATCCGGTGTGGCCCAATTTGTCCGAGCCGAAATCGCTCAACCCGTACAGTTACGCCGCGCAGAACCCATTGAGTTTCATTGATCCAAGCGGGTTGTACTGGGTGGACGCGTGGGGAAATCCGATTGGTGGCGGTGACATCCCTGGCTTTGGTCTTGCAGAAAACAGAGACAACGGTACAATGGTGGGCTGGGTAGACGAAGAAAATGGCGCGGTGAGATGGAAGGTTGTCGAAGGAAAGAGTCTAATTGGTTTGGGAACCGAGATGTTGGTGCGCCGGAATTTGTTCAAAGGGATGTTCGGGCGCGAGAACGGCAAAAAGGTAGGCGAACAATTGACTGGCGTCAATCAAGATAAACCGTTGGATCCCGTTATGCCGCCCGGCAAAGAGTTCTTTACGCCGGAGGTCCAACATATCGTGGATGTCGCCACCGCATCTTGTGCGAGCAAATGCGCTACCGCGTTAGCGTCGGAGCAAAACGATTTGAGCGCGCTCGGACAAAATGCGTGGATTCTGATCGGTTTCGTCGCGGCGATGACGATGCTGTGGATCGGCGCGCGCGTGACGATGAGACGCAAAAAAAGTTGAATTGTTGAATAGTTGGTTAGTCGCATAGTTGTCGCGCGATTGTTCAACGATGCAACGATGCAACTAGAAAACTATTCAATGATCCCACTGGAAAAATTTACGAATCCAACGTCCACGGATTGATGATGGTTACGCCTACATCTTGGAAATCATTTTCGTTCCGCGTAACCAGGGCGAGCCCGCGCGCCAATGCGCTCGCGGCGATCAGCGAATCCAGCGCCGACATCGGTTTGCCTTTTGATTCGAGCCGCGCGGCGAGTCTGCCCCATTCGAGGAGAGTTTGAATGTCGAGCGGGAGGATCCGTTCGCTAAAGCGGACGAGGAGTTGATCGTCAAGCCACGCACGCAGAATTGTTTTGCGGCGCGAGTCCGCAAGTTTTTCGATGCCTTTGCGAATTTCGCCGATCGTGATCACGCTCAAGTACAAGCGCGGCTCTTCGATGCGATCTACCCAAGCCACCACGCGCGGATTCGATCGTTTCGCGACCAGTTCGGAAATGACGCAAGTATCGAGGAGATAGTTCACAGTTTTGGCTCCGGGCGCGCGGGACTGTGATCGCGTTTCAAAACCAGCGCGATGCGGGCGAGCGGCGATTCGCGAAAGAATGTGGCGACACTGCGCGTGCGCTGGCGCGCGACGAGTTTGCGGTACTCCGCGTACGAAAGCAGAACGACCACCTCTGCGCCGCGTTTGGTGATGATTTGCGGTCCGCGCGTGACCGCGTGTTCGACCACTTCGCTAAAGTGATTTTTCGCTTCCTGCAATTGCCAGGTCTGGAACATTGCCAACCTCCTGTCTAGTCTGGCTAGATTATAGAGCGAGCGCGTGCGCGTGTCAACTCGATGGGCGACGGAATATCTGACGATGATGCGTTTGACAATAGAGTTGCGCGGGCTCGCGTTGTATCTGATCGTCGTGGCAAGCGCGACATTGGCACAGCGCGTGCACGCGGCGTTCCTGCTCGCGTTTATGCTCGCGTGTTTGGTTCTGCCACTGCGCGCCGGCGAAACCAGGTCGTTATTGCAAACGCTCGCGCCGCGTCGCGCGGGCTGGCTCATCGCGTTGTTGCTCGCGGTTGGATCGTTTATCGGATTGTATGCGACGACATTTATCACGGTCAAGCTGTACTGGGGCACATTTCTTTTACAACCGACACTCGAAACGCAGATCGCGTTTGGCGCGCGGCAATTCTTGATCTACATTCCGCTCGCGTGCGCGGAGGAATTTTTCTTTCGCGGTTTTTTGCAAGAGACGATGTTCGCCGCGCGGTGGGGCAATCGCGGTTGGGGCGCGCTCACGCGCAAAAATCTCGCGGCAAGTGTGTTGTTCGGACTCGCGCACATTATCAGTCACGCGTCCTGGCTCGAACTGCCGCGCGTGTTGAGCGGCATCATCCTGGGTCGCGTTGTCGAGCGATCCGCGCGGAGCATTTTGCCCGCGACGTTTTTGCACGCGGCGTCGAACGTCGCGGTCGTGTGGGCGCAGAGTTTGAGGGTGGGGTAAGGAGGTCGCGTGTTCCCGCAGACACTTTTTTCCATCGCCGGTTATAACGTCAATTTCTACATTCTATTTTACATCCTGGGACTCGCGCCCGCGATCATTTTAGGATTGTGGCTCGCGCGCGCACGCGGCATCCCGTTGATGATCGTGCTGGATGTGTGCGTGCTGGGCGGCATTGGCGCGATTGGCGCGGCATTGGCGTTTTATGTGCTGACCCAATCGTTCCTGCCCACGTTGCCGAATGTGTGGGGGATTCCGGCAATCGCCGGATTTTTGATCGCGGCGATCATTTACGGCGCGCGGCATCCGCTTCGCCAAGCGAATGTGCTGGTGCCGTTGGATGTCGCGTTCGCGCCGCTCGCGTTGTACCAAGCGATCACGCGCCTCGGTTGTTTTTGCGCGGGGTGTTGTCACGGCAAACCGGTGTGCGGCGAGTGTCAATTTCCCTGGGCGATCACTTTTTCCGATCCGAGTTCGGCGAGCATTTATCAAGGTGTGCCGGTTTATCCGACCCAACTTT
This sequence comes from Chloroflexota bacterium, assembly GCA_016223105.1. Taxonomy (GTDB): domain Bacteria; phylum Chloroflexota; class Anaerolineae; order UBA4142; family UBA4142; genus JACRPR01. Next base: position 57,858 of record JACRPR010000082.1, read on the forward strand.
TTCTCGCGCTCGGCGATGTGCTGATCGCGTTGGCACTGCTCGCGCTTCGCAACAAACCGGAATTTCGCGGCGCGCTGATCTGGGTTTATCTGATCGGGTACGGCGCGTTGCGGTTTTTCGTCGAGTTTACGCGCGGTGATGTGCGCGCAATGATCGGCGATTTGTATCTGAGCCAGGTGATCGGTCTCGCGCTCGCGCTGATCGGCGCGCTGATGCTCGCGCGGCGATTTGTGTTTGGGACGCGCGCGCAACTTGAGGTGAGTTCGTAGAAACCAGGAGAGATTACGATCCGAGCCAACCTTCAATCTCGACCAAGATTTGATTCAATGTGGGTTGATCGGTAGGAGCCAAACGCTCTTGCGCGCCAAGATGTTTGTGATGGGGATGCGTGGAAATTTCGGGGTGATGCGGCGCGTTATCGTAACGAAATACGCGCCGCTCATTGCGGAGATTGGTGTACGCGTAATGCACGCGAACTGGGTAGCCCAATTCAGTGTTGACGACTTCATAAATGTCCAGAAATGAATTATCCCAAAAATAGACTCGGCATCGAACCAAACCATTGAATTGATCGGTTCTTCAACGCGACCCAAGCGAAGATTTTACCGCAAACTGCGTTCGATACCGGAGAAATAATCGTCAATGTTCACGCGGCAACGAATTCCTTTCGTTGCATAAACTGGCGAATTGGTAAAGAGGTCAAATACAGATGATACAATCCCGCCCACATCATCAAATCATCTGCATCGCCCAATTCGCCATTTTGAAAACGCCGATAGAACTCGATGGTTGAATAGCCATAGCGCGTTTCGTATTCCCGCAGTCGGTCTCTCAATTCATCAAAAGAAATGTGTTGTGATTTGAACATCGGGTCAATCATCCTTTCTACTTTCGGTAAGATTATATCACGACGATTTTAGATTGACAATGAGGCAAGGATCGTGACATCTATTTCGGTCGAGCCGGTTGAATCGCGCGCGCAGTTGGAAGAATTTATTCGCTTTCCCTTTTGGCTCTATCGCGACGATCCCGCGTGGGTGCCGCCGTTATTGCGCGCGCGGCGCAAATTGTTCGAGCCGCGCCACAATCCGTTTTTCGATCACGCGGAGGTCGCGCTCTTTCTCGCGCGCCGCGCCGGCAAAATCGTCGGCGCGATCTCGGCGCAGATCGATCGGCGGCACAACGAGGCGCATAACGCGCGCGTCGGGCATTTCGGATTTTTTGAAACGATTGACGACGCGGCGGTCACGGATCACTTGCTCGCGACCGCGCGCGATTGGGTGCGCGCGCGTGGAATGACGACCCTGCGCGGTCCGCTCGATTTCACGCGCGAGAATAGTTGCGGCGTTTTGATCGAGACCGACGGCAAACCGCCGAGCGTAATGACGACGCACAATCCGCCGTACTATGCCGCGCGGTGCGAACGTTTTGGGTTACACAAGGCGATGGATTCGTTGGCGTACCGTTTAGACCTGACCCAGTTCACGCGCGTGGATGCGCCGACTGCGCCGTTCGCTCAAATCGCGCAAAGCGCGGCGCAGACGAGTCGCGTGACGATTCGCGCGTCGCGGCGCGCGATTTTTCGTCAAGATATTCTGCGCGCGAAAAATGTTTTTCACGCCGCGTTCGCGCCGAACTGGGATTTTACGCCGTTCACCGACGCCGAATTTGAACGCGCCGCGCATCAATTGGCGCAGATCGGCGATCCCGCGTTCGCGATCAGCGCGGAGGCGGACGGCGCGTTGATCGGCGTCGCGATGGCAATCCCGGACGCGCATCAAATTCTCAAGCAGTTGAATGGGCGTTTGTTTCCGTTCGGCTGGCTCAAGGCGATCCAACTCGAACGCGCGCGCGCGATCACCCAACTCCGTTTCTTGATGATCGGCGTGTTGGAAAATTATCGCCAACAGGGAATCGAACTGCGAATGTTTTTGGAAATTCTCAAAACCGCCGTCGCGAAAAAATATCGCGCGCTCGAATTCGCATGCGTGTTGGAAAATAACGCGAAAGTAAATTTGATGTTGCAGTACTGGGGCAAGCCGTACGATCTGCGCGTGGTTCGCACGTATCGAATCTATGAAATGGCGATCTAATCGAACGGATGCCGATTGGCAAAGGGATTGTATGTTGAGTGGATTCAATTTGACGCATTTGATTCCCTGGGCGTTTCGCGTCTGGCGCAATCGCGAGTATATCATTTATCGCGACCAGCGTTTGACGCGCGCTCAAGTGTGGGACAATCTAAACGCGCTGTCCGCCGGACTGCAAGCGCTCGGCGCGCGAAAAGGCGACCGCATCGCGACGCTGTTGCCCGCGCGCCCCGAAGCGATCTATTCCATTTTTTTGCCGAATCGCATTCGCACGGTCAACGTGCCGCTCAATCCCTTTTGGCGCGAATCGGAACTGCGCCACGTTCTCGCGGACGCCGGTGCGAAAATCGTGATCACGCAAAAAGAATGGTTTGGACAAGATTATCCGGCGATGCTCGCGCACATTTTGCACGAGTTGCCGGCGTTGAAATATGTGATTGTGTGCGATGAGATTTCTCGCTTCGCTCGAAATGACAATAACAATTTTCTGCCGTATGCGCGTGTGGCGATCCCAGGTCGCGCGCCGCGCGCGATTCCCGCGCGGATGGACGATCTCATCTTGTTGGCGTACACCTCCGGCACGACCGGCAAACCAAAAGGGATCGCACATTCTTCGGCGACGATGTGGGGTATGCCACTCACGCAAAACCTGGGACATTTATTTCATAGTCCTCTGCGCTGTTTGTTATTGCCGTTCGCGCCGTATCAGTACGCCGGAATTTTTGGCGCGGCGGTTACGCTGTTCGCTGGCGGCAAAATCGTTTTGATGGATCGCTTTGAGCCGCGCCGCGCGTTAGAGTTGATCGCGCACGAGCGCGCGACCCAGGTCGGACTCTCGCCGACGATGGCGCGCTTGATGTTGAGTGTGCCGGAGCAAACCCGGTTCGATCTTTCGTCCGTGCAACGGATCACGTTCTCAACCGAACCATGCCCGCGCGATTTAGCCGAAGCATTGCGCGCCCGATTCAATTGTCATTTGCAAAATTTCTACGGCACGACCGAGAGTATGATGATCGCGTGGACGACGCCGGACGATCCCTGGGAACGCGCGGCGACGACGGTCGGCAAGCCGGTGCCGGGCGCGCGCGTGCGGATCGTGGATGACGCGCGGCGCGCTGTGCCACTCGGTCAACCGGGTGAGATCGCGGTGCAGACCAAGCAAATGATGATTGGGTATTACAACGATCCCGCGCTCACCGCGCAAGTGTTGGATCGCGACGGTTGGTATTACACCGGCGACATCGGCGTGCTCGGCGCGGATGGTTTTTTGCGCGTGGTGGATCGCAAAAAAGATTTGATCATTCGCGGCGGACAAAACATTTTTCCGGCGGAGATCGAAGTATACTTGCAAACGCATCCGGCGATTCGGCGCGCCGCGGTGATCGGCGTGCCCGATGCGATCAGTGGCGAAAGCGTGTGCGCGTACATCGAAACGATCCCCGGCGCGCGACTCACCGCGACGAACGTGCTCGATTTTTGTCGCGGGCAAATCGCGCCGTACAAAATTCCCGAGCAAGTTTTTTTCGTCGAGCGTTTGCCGGTGACTGGATCGAACAAGGTTGAAAAATATAAATTGCGCGAGTTGGCGCGTACGGCAAATTTATAAATTTGCCCAACGAGGAGAATTCAATGCCGCGTCTTGAAGCGTTGTCGTTCGAGGAATTTCAAAAATTACTGGCGGAGTTACTGCAGATCGAAATCGCTCTGCTCAAGCCGGAGGCGTACTTGATCAATGATCTGGGGATTGATTCGATTCGCATCGTGCAAACTTTATTGCGGCTCGAACAGATGGGCTTGCCGCTCGCGCTCGAACGCGCGTGGGAAATTCAAACCGTCGGCGACGCGTATCGGTACTATCAGGAACAGATAAAATCGTAACGCAAATCTCCGATTTGCGCCAAGGGCAAATTAGAAATTTGCCCGACCAAAGGAGGAAACTATGCGTGGTTGTCTTGCATTTTTTATCGCGCTCGCGTTCGTCGCGTGCTTGCCGCTATCGTTGCTCGCGTTCAACGTCAACCGCGTCGTGTTCGACGCGCCGCTCGTCAAGCGCGTCGTAACGAAACAAGTAACCGAGTCGGATTTGATCGCGGTCACTTTGCAATGGCTCGCGCAGAAACGCGCGCAAGAGCGTGTGTTGACCGGCGAAGCGCAAACCGCGATCCGCGAACCGGACGCGCTCAAGGCGTTGCAATTTCCAACGCTCGACGCGTGGCGCAAAATTCGCGCGCTCGTTCTGCCGAATCAATTTCTCGCGCAGTGGACGGCGACAACGGTTGACGGCGTGTACGGTTGGATTGACAGCACGGACGCGATCCCCAACATCGTCCTGGATTTTCGCGCGTGGAAAGCGCAAATGAAAAGCGCGAACGGGCATCAGGCAATTCAAATCGTGTACGATACCGTGCCCGCGTGCAAGCAAGCGGACATTGACGATTTTCTCAAACGACTTGCCGCGACGCCGCCGGGCAAAGAAGTGCTTTACAATTTGTACACGCCGTGCAAATTCCCCGACCCGTGGCGCAAAGATCAAAACCAGGATTACCTCGACGGGCGCGATGAGATTATGAACAACGCGCCGGATGTTTTCGATTTGCCTAAAGAATTATCGCGCATTGACAAGCAAGCCGGCGTCGGCGCGGACGCGCTCAAGCAACAACTCAAAACGATTCGGCTTTTGGGTTGGGCATCGCTTGTCGCGCCGCTCGTGTTGATCGCGTTGCTTGTTCTGCTCGGCATCCGTTCGCAAATGGGGACCGCGCGCTGGCTCGGCTTGCCCCTGCTTGTCGGCGGTTTGCTCTCGCTTTTGCCGACGTTGACGTACTCGCTCGTCGTCGGCGCGATGTTGACCGGCGGCGCGATGAGTGAAGTGCCGAAAGAAGTTACCGCCGAGTTCACGCGCGCGTTCGGCGTTTTGCTCGCGGAAATTTTCAATCCGATGTTGCTCGAATCGCTCGCGTTGATGGTGATCGGATTGATCGTCGTGATCGTCGGCATCGCGCGCAAACCGAAAACGCAACCGAGCGCGCCGCCCGCGGGTCCCGAAGCGTTGTGAAAGTGATCCGCGAATCGCGCGAAAGGCGGGAGAGGGCTTGAGTGGGCGAAGCAATTTTTATTCGCGATGATTCGCGGATCAAAAAAGGAATTACAAAAATGAATCGCGCAAAATTTGTAATCGTGTTGGGTTTGTTCGCCGCGCTGATGATTTTATCCGCGTGCGATGCGCTCGGCGTGCCGATGCTCGCGCCGCCGACGCCATTCCCAACGTCAACACCGTTCGCGCTTGGCGCGCCAACATCAATCGCGAGCAAGTGCGTGCCGCACACGCCGCAAGCGCTCAAGCCGTCGAACCTGGTCGCCGAGTTGATTATGGCGGAAGGCGCGGGCGCGAACGGCGAGCCGGTGAATCGTACCGGCGAATTCCTGGCTCGCGAAACAATTCACGCGATAGTCGGCATCAAGAACGCGCCGGCGAACACGAAAATTCGCGCGGTCTTTTACGCGCTCGATGCGGGCAATGCGACGCAATGCAATGTGAAACTCGGCGAGTCGGAACAGAGCGCGAGCGGATCGCGTTACCTCGATTTCGCGCTCGCGCCGGCAAATGACAAACCCTGGTTGCTCGGCAAATATCGCGTTGAAATTTTTGTCAACGGCGCGCTCGATCACGTCGCGAATTTCGTCGTCGTCACGCAAAAGCAAGTGCATTGACGAAGGGCAAATTTGCTCAACGATCTCACACGGAGGGAGACCAATGAAAAAATTAATCGCACTCGTTTTCGGCGCGCTGGCACTCTCGGCGTGCGCTACACCGACGCCAACGTCGGTGCCGCCAACCGCGACGCCGGTTCCACCAACGTCGGTGCCGACCGCGACGCGCGTCCCGCCGACCGGAACGCCGGTTCCACCGACCGCGACTGCGACGCCGGTTCCGGCAACCGCGACGCCAACGCGTCCGCCATCGCCCACAGTGATCCCAGGATTGCCCGCGCAACCGCGCGCGCTCAAATTCAAAGCATCCGATGGTCGCGAGTTGGACGGCACGTACTATCCCGGCGCGACGAATCCCGCGCCGATGATTGTGTTGATGCACTGGGTCAGATCGGATCAAACCGATTGGGCGGAGGTTGCGTTCTGGTTGCAAAATCGCGGACTGGGCGGCGCGACGGCGAACCCGGGAAAGTTTCCGTGGCGCGACCGCTCCTGGTTTCCGGCGATGCTGACCGGCAAATCGTTCGCGGTGTTCACATTCAATTTTCGCGGATGCACATCGAACGGTTGTCCCGGTTTCGATCAACCGGGTTGGTTGCAAGACGCGTATGCCGCGCTCAAAACCGCGAGCGAACTCGATGGCGTGGACGCGAAAAAAGTTGTCGTCGCCGGCGCGAGCATCGGCGCGGACGGCGCGGTGAACGCGTGCGCGTGGCTCAACGCGCAAAAGGGGAAAGGCGCGTGCGTCGGCGCGTTCGCGCTTTCGCCGGGCGGCTATCTCACGATGCCATATCCCGCCGCCGTGTTGCCTTTGCAAAATGAACAACCCGCGAAACCAGTGTGGTGTCTCGCCGGCGATGGCGACCGCGAATCCGCGCCGACGTGCAAGTCCGCCACGGGCGCGGCGCATCGCCTCATCGAATTTGCCGGCAATCCGCACGGCATGGATTTGATCAATCCCAATCTCAAACCGAAAGGGTTGACGGTCAACGCACTGCAATTGATGTTGGATTGGCTCAAGCAGAGTTTGGGGTTGTGAAGACAAGACCCGAAGGGTTTGCAAAACCCTTCGGGTCTCGTTTTACGATTTATGCGCGCGCTTGTCTTCGTACATTCGCGCGTCCGCGATTTTGAACGTTGCCTCCAGCGCGCTGTCGCGCGCGGTCGCGACGCCGAGCGATAAATTCAATTCAAGATCGGTGGCGTGTGAATTGAGTTCGGCTAAATTTTCGCGGACGCGCGTGATCATGCCGGCGGCGGTGGGCGCATCGGTGCCCGGCAGAATCAGCGCGAATTCATCGCCGCCGATGCGCGCGATAATATCGGACGCGCGGAACACGGCTTGAAACACGCGCGCGGCGCGCTTGAGCAATTCATCGCCGGCGGCGTGCCCGCGTGTATCGTTGTTGATTTTCATATCGTCCACGTCCGCGACGATGATGCTGACCGGCAATTCGTGGCTTGCGCCCAAACGGGCGAGCTCGGTTTCAAAAAACGCGCGATTGTAGACGCCGGTCAACGCATCGTGCGTACTTAGAAATTTGAGTTGTTCCTCAACGCGTTTTTGGGCGGTGAGATCGGTGACGACCGCAATCGTCCCGGCGACCTTGCCACTCACCCAGCGCGGCACGCCGGTAATCAACGCGGTAACGATAGAGCCATCCGCGCGGTGAAAGCGCGTTTCATACGAGGTGGTTTTGCCGGTGTGGCGTTCCGCGCGCGCGCGCGCCAACGCCATGTGATCTTCGGCAAGCGTGGCATCTGCCGGCTGTTTGCCGATCAATTCTTCGCTGGGCAGTCCGACCATTTGCGCGTACGCGCGATTGACGTAGACAAAACGCGAATCGGCGTCGGTAACGGTCAAGCCCTGTCCCATCGTGTCCATCACGGTCATTGCAAAATCGCGTTGCGTTTGTAATTCGTGTTCCAATTGTTTGCGTTCGGTGATATCGCGATTACTGCCGCGTGTGCCGAGAAATTTGTCGGTGGCATCAAAAACCGGTTGGCACACATGCCCAATCCAGCGTTCGCTTTGATCGGGAAGCAAAATGCGAAACTCGATCGCGCCCGGCAATTTTTCCGCGCGCACACGCGCGGAATGTGCGGCGAACTGCGCGCGATCCGCCGGGTGAACGATGCGAAACAGCAAATCTGGGTCGCGGACGCCGCCGCGCCCATCGCCGACCTGGTATCCTTGAAACGCGTGACACTTGAGACAATGTTCTTCGGTCATCATCGGACGCATCATTCGCAAAACCGGCGCGCGATTTTTTTCGACAAACCCGCTCACTTGGCGCGCGCCGCGTTCGAGTTGCATCAGCGCATCGCGCTCCCATTCGTCCGGCGCGTTGATCGGATTGAGTGGTTTGAGACTGGTGATCCGATTTTCGATGCCGGTGCGCGCGCCAAATTCTTGGCCGAATTGGCGGAGGATGTACGCCGGATTCATCAGCGTTAAGTGAACTCCAGCGGGGGTTGTGATGTCGCGCTCGGGGATGTGTGCCAGGTATGGATTGGGCGGCGTCCGTACATCTATCGGCACGTACACACCGCCGTGTTGCGATGCCCACAAACGTAATCCTTGATCCAACTCCAAAAGTGTCTGCGCTTGGGCGCGCGCAAGGTCTTGTGTTTCCAGACGGGTTGCCGATAACCGCATAATTAAAATGACCGTTATGATGATCGTCCAAGCCGCAACAAACACCCAAGCCAGAAGGGTAAAGCGTCGTCCAAGTGGGGTTAAAGATAAATTCGGCATAGGTTTCTCTTTCATCGCGCCATTGACCGCGATTTGAGTATAGCATACAACGGAGATGGATAAATAGGTTATTGTATCAATGCCGCGCCGAAACAAAAAACGCAGAGAGTCAAGCCCCATCGCTTTTTCTCTGCGCTCTTTACAGACCTACAAACCCGCGCGAAAAATTTATCGGTTGACTGGCTCGGTCTGCCGATGTTCCATTGACTTGAACATCACATAGCAGATCAGCATAAACGCCGCGAACAACATCGTTACGCCGTACATTTGCGAATAGCGCAACGGATGCGCGAGCCGGGTCGCGATATCGAGCGCGAGCATCTGCGGCTCGAAAAACAAATCCCAGGAATTCCAATTCAAAAAGCGTCCGAGGTAAATGCCGAATCCGCTCAAGCCGATCATGCCGAGCGCGAACAACCAACTGAGCGCGCGCCCCAGGATTTGCGCGATCACATCTTGCACCGCGCTGAGCGACGCGACGCCGAGAAAAACGCCGGTCCACGCGAACGTCGCCAACATTCCGATATCGTACCACATCGGCACCGGCAGACGTTCGTCAAGATGCCACAGATCGGTAACGAGGTACGGCGCGTTCGGCAAAAAGAGCAACCACAGCGCGCCCGGCACAACGAGCAACCACCAATGGCGCGGCTGGCGCGCGCGGATCAACACGATCAGCAACGCGCCCAGGTACGGAATCCACGCGAGAAAAAGATTCCACACCAAAAAGCGATACGTTTGCGCGCGACTGAGATAGACGCGTCCCACAAACAACGCGAGCGCGAGCAGAGAGGACAGGACGAGCGGGTAAACGAGATGGTTGATGTTGAACCGGTGCACGCGGCGAATCAGCGCGAGGGGATTGGACATTCAGACCTCCTGATTGTGAATTCGGTGAACGTCGGAATCGGTTGGCTTGATTATACCGGATTCGCGTATGGAATACAAAGTGTAGGCAAATTTATAAATTTGCCCTACGTCAGCGTTGAATTTTGATGCGCGTTTTGCCGCTCCATAACGCGTTCTTGCCGCGCATTTCCATATCCACGATGTACTCGCTGTTCGCCACGACATTGTTCGTGCCGGGAAAGCGCGCGTTCGGATCGGCGATGTTCAAATAATCGCACTGATTCGATCCGCCGAACGCGCAGTACGGCGCGCTCGTTTCGCGATGCGTGTACACCGGGCGCATCGTTTGGCAGGCATTACTTCCCGGGTTGATGCACTGATTGAAAATAAATTCGGCTTGCGTTACATCGTTCCCGTCCGGTCGTGTGCGACAATTCGGCACGCACGCAATAATTCGCAGGATGAGCATTTTGCCGATCTGTCCACCGACGACGCGCGCTTCCATATTGTCGCCGTCTTGTTGAAACACACCGAGTTGCGGCAAAAACGGAGTGGGCGACGCGGCGGGTGGTTGTGGTGGATTGGTGGGCGGAATTGCTGTGGGTGGGATCGGAGTGGATGCGAGTGGAGTGGGCAATGCGGGCGCGGGGCTGGGACTGGGAACTTGCGCGATTTGTTGTGCGGTTGGCGGCGGCGCGATGATCTGCGTTGGCGCGGGCGTTGCGGTGATGACGATGACGACCGGCGTCGGTGCGGAGGTCAGCACGATTTCGCACGCCAGCGTCGCGAGCGCGGCGCACGCGACCAGGATCAAAACACGGATTGAATTTTTTATTTGCCTGACTCGATCTGTCATTGCGAGCGGTTTTTGCGAAGCAATCTCCGACCTGGTTGATCCAGAACTGTCTCGCGGAGATTGCTTCGTCGCGAAAAACGCTCCTCGCAATGACAGCAGAATATTTTTTATTTGCATTAACGCCTCACGGTAAATTTGAATCTGCCGTCCCACGCGCCGCTATTTTTATCGGCGGCGGTAACGCGCAGAATGTAATCCGCGTTTTCGATCACGGTATTCGTCGCGAGCCATTTGGCGTTGCGCTCCGCGATGCTCAACGCGTCGCACGCGCCGGTTCCGCCGAACGCACAAAAGGGCGATTGCGTTTCGGTGTGTTCAAAAACCAGGTCGCCCGGTTGCCCTTGCGCGGTTACGCGCAAAATCGCAAACTTGACCGCGACGACATCGCGCCCATCGGGACGATTATTGCAATTCGGACTGCACGCGATTACGCGAAAAACCAGGCGCGTGCCGGATTGTCCGCCGAATAAAAATAAATCGAACGCGCCGCCGCCTTGATCGAATACGCCGAGTTGCGGGAGCGCCGGCGTCGCGGGCGCGTTCGCCGGGACGCGCGGCAGGATGGTCGGATTCGCAATCGAGATCGGTTGCGGCGCGCGCGTGCTGTTGCACGCGCTCAACGCGACGCCAGCGGCAAAAATTAAAACGCGAATAAAATTTTTCATTTCATTTTTGCTGAATTCGCCACAGAGGGCACAGGGGACACAGAGGGAAAAAAATAAAAAATCTCTGTGCTCTCTGTTCACCCTGTGGCTAAGAGAGTGTTTTGAAATTCAGCGTGGGCGATTGAAATCGCTGCAACTCACGGCAAAACCGACCTCCGTCGGTTTGGACTCAATCGCCGAATGGCGATCTCGCCTTGTGTAGACGCGCGCGAAGCGTCCAACCGCCGATTGGAATTTAAAAACTTTCTAAGCAATTATCGTTGCACGCGGAATTGCACAAAGCCGTTCCAACTGCCCGACCGCCTGCCGCCCGCGAAAATTTGCAGAACGTACTCGCCATTCGCGATCACGGTTTGTGTGCGGAGCCACGTCGCGTTCGGATTGCTCACATCCAAAAAATCACAACGCCCTTCGCCGCCGAACGCGCAGTACGGCGCGGTGTAATCGGTGTAATCGTACAGATGTTGAAGCGTTCCGCCCGGCGTGCGCCGCGCGAAAATAAATTGCACGAGCTCGACGTTCGCGCCATCGGGACGATTGAAACAATTCGGCACACACGCGATTGCGCGAAAGCCGAGTTGCATTTGCGCGAGCGCGGTACCGAATACCGTAACCTCCATATCGCCGCCGCCTTGATCGAACACTCCCAGTTGCGGCAGAAACGGCGTCGGCGATGCGCCGACCGGAATTGGTGTGAGTGTCGGCGCGATTTGAGTTGGCGCGATGGTCGGCGCGATCGCGATGGGTTGAGAAGTTGGTGACGCAATCGGCGCAGTCGTCGGCGCGGGCGTCGCGGTAACAACCAGGACGACCGGCGATGGCGCGGGCGTCGCGGTAACGACGATGATGATCGGCGTCGGCGTCGCGCTCAAAATCACTTCGCACGCGATTGTCGCGAGCGCGGCGCACGCGACCACGAGCCACATTCGAATTCGCGGTTTCATTGCTAAAGTTACTCCACGTTCGCTTTGTAGCGTTCGCACCGCGCGACCGCGCCCTGATCGAGCGACGGCTCGATGCCTTTGAGCGCGATACATTTTTGATAATACGCGCGCGCGCGACGAAACATTTCTTGTTGCGCGGCGATGTCGTTCAAACGCAATTTGGCATAGCCCTTGCCGAAATACGCGTTGCCCAATGTCAAATATCCTTCGGCGAGCGAACGATATTGTTTTTCCAATTTCGGCAGTTGCGGTTCGGTGCGCGTGATAGTTTGATCGAACGCGCCAATCGCCGCGTCCCATTGATCGCTAAACAAAAATCCTTCGCCTTGCAAAAAATAGGTTGTGCCAATCGAAAGCGTAACGCGCGTCGCTGTGTTTGTTTCTTGCGCTTGCTCCGCGAGTTGGATCGCTTCGCCATACTCCGCGAATGCGCGATTCAAATTTGCCGGTTGTTCGATCCGCGCGCGCGGCGACTGAAGCAACACGCGCACACGCGCGACGCCTGCCAAGCCGGAATGAGCGCGCGCGAATTTTGCATTGATGTCGCGCGCACTGCGAAACGCGTCTTCCGCGCGTACGAGGATCGGTTCGACCTGGTTCGCGAGCGGTTGTCCTTGTGCGCGCAGTGAGGCGGCTTCATTTTGATCGGTCGCGCGCGCGGCGCGCTCGAAAAAAATTTCGGCTTGCTCGTACTTTTGATTCGCGAGAAACAAATGCTGGCGACCGATAAAATAGTACACCGCTTCAATGCCTTCGCGATTTCCCGCGTCAATCAAGATTTTGAGTGCGCTCTCAAAATACTTGAGCGCGTCGCTGTGCAAGCCGTCGAAATCGTGAAGCAAGCCGAGCGTAAATTGCGCGAGCGCCTGCTGGCGCAGATCGAGCGCGCGCCTTTGCGACAATCCCTCCGCCCATTTCGAGCCGGTCGCGTCGCCTTTTTGAATCGTGATCGGCGCGCCGAATTGATACCGCCCGAACATATCGTCGAGCGCGGTTGTTACCGGCGCGACGTACACTTCGGGGATGAAATGCGCGGGCGTTTGACTCTTGTCCACGTTGCCGTACACGACGATCTTTGCGCCGAGCCGCGTCGCGAGGTCGCGCGCGTTCGCTTCGCGCGTCGCGGGCGCGATACTTGGCACGAATCCGATCTGCGCGCGAATTTGCCACGGAAACATTTTATCGTGCCACACCACCGGCTTGAGCGCGCCGACGAACGACGCGTTCAATTGCGTCAACTCTTTTTGCAAACCATCAAACGCGTACTCGCTGAACAAGCGCGCGTTGTCGGTAACGACGAGTTGTTGATTCGCGTCGAGCTCGGTAAATTCCGCGACCGCGACATTGAAGCCGCCGTCGGGCATCTTGTCCTGCACAAAATACACCTACGCGCCGCGCGCGAGCGCGATCACTCGCCCCGCGGCGATGTTAATGTCGTGCGCGCCGCTTTCGATTGTGCCGACGTTGAGCGTGTTCACATCGCGCGCGCGAAAACCCATAAAAAATTCGCGCAAACGCGTGAGCCAATTTTTTTTCTGTGTCATCGAAAAATTCTTATCCGCTAATCAGGCGAATTTTTTATTCGCGTTTATTCGTAACTACTCAGCCCATGTCATTGCGAGCGGTTTTTGCGAAGCAATCCCCGACATTGATCGTACGGAAAGTTGCATGGAGATTGCTTCGTCGGCAAAAAACGCCTCCTCGCAATGACACCTGAGTAGTTGCGTTTATTCGCGTTATTCGCGGATCAACAAATCACGCCGGCGCACTCGCACCGCCAAAGCGTTGGCGCACCCACTTGATCGCGACCTCGCCGGCTTTGCCAACCACTTTGCCGACCGCGGGCGTCGCGAACAAACCGATCACCGCTTCCGCGATCTGCGGCACATTGTCCATCAGCCAATCGCCGACCGACGTGATCGTCGTCGCGCTCGGCGTTTCTTTTTCGTCGGTCTTGGTTAGTTCGCCCCCAAGTAATTTGATCTGAAACTCTGCCATCTTCGCCGTGTTCGCGTCTACCTGCCCGTGCAGTTTAGCGAGCGCGGCGTTCAAATCGGCGACTTGCTTCTCGATAGTTTTTTTATCGTTCGGCGTCGGCGCGCCGAGAATGTCCTGAATCGTTTGTTGAATGTTCTGCCCGGCGGCGATGTTCACGTTGCGCGCGTCGCCGCCAATCGTGCCGATGTTGATCGAATTCAGATCGCCGCCGATTTGTGCGGGTATATTTTCCCACCATAATTTTTGCTTGCTCATTTTCTCCCCCTCGATTTGTCATTTCGATTTGTCATTTCGAGCCAAGCGAGAAATCGCATTTGCATTGTCGGAGATTTCTCGCTTGGCTCGAAATGACGGACACAAAATAAACGGGCAGTACCGCGTGCGGACTGCCCAAGGTAAACTGGCGCGCCGCAGTCATCACGACGCCGTGGAACTTTCGACGCGAATTATAGCACTCGCGTTAGCGGCGCGCAAGGGTAGGGCGCGAAAAAATTGATGCTTGACACGAACAGGTGTTCGTTGTATAATCCGAACAAATGTGCAGTCCGTCAGACAGCGTTATGAAAATAACTGTGGCGCGGCTTTTCAAGCCGCCGATGCGGGCTACGCTCTGCGAGCCCGCCCCACGAAATTCAAAACACTCCCGCAGGAGGTCGCAAATGGCACTCTCGGAACGTCAACAAAAAATGTTCGAGTTCATCACCAAGTTTTCACGCGAGCGCGGGCGTCCGCCAACGATTCGCGAGATTGGATCGAGCGTCGGCATTTCGTCCACCTCGGTCGTGAACTATAATCTCAACATTCTGCAACGCGAAGGATTTATCGCGCGCGAAAAAGAAGTGTCGCGCGGTTTGCGGATTATCGCGCAAGGCGCGAAAACGATCGCCGAAGCCGCGGGCTTTGTGCAGATTCCTCTGCTCGGCAAGATCGCGGCGGGCATCCCGATTCAAGTGCCCGATGCCGGTCCCGGCGGGTATGACGATTTCATTTCGCTCACGCGCGAATTGATCCAGGATCAGGAAGGTCTCTTTGCTCTGCGCGTCAAAGGTAACTCGATGATTGACGCGCTGATCAACGATGGCGATATCGTCGTGATGAAAAAGCAAGAGACCGCGCAGAATGGTGATATGGTTGCCGTGTGGCTCAAGGAAGAAAAAGAGACCACGCTTAAACGCTTGTATCGCGAAAAGAGTCGCATCCGTTTGCAACCAGCAAACCCGACGATGAAACCGTTTTACGTGAAAGCGGATAACGTCCAAGTGCAGGGCAAAGTGGTGCTGGTGGTGCGACAACTGCAACGAATGGCGGCGTAAGATTGTAGGGGCGAAGCGTCCTGAGCAAAGTCGAAGGATGCTTCGCCCCTACGTTTCAACCGCGCCAAAAATTTAATCCGCCAATCTATTGACAAGAACACCTGTTCTGATTTATAATCCAAATCAGAACAGGTGTTCTGTTTGTTGCAAGCGAGGGTGAGTGTGAATCTCAAACCGTGTCCGTTTCGGTTGGTAGATAGCGCGGGACAAATTCTCTGCGACAAGATCAAAACCGGCGACCGTGAAGTATCGGCGCAAATTTGCAACGCGTGTCCGGTCGCCGCGATTGATTGCGCGCATTTGCGCGCGACGCTCGATCATCAAACGCGCCCGGCGATCACGGTGCGGTGGGGCAATGGCAAATCCGAAGTGTGGGACAATGCCGCGCCGACCATCGCACTCGGACGCGCCGCGTGCGCGGCTAAAGTCGTGCCGATTCATTCGCCGCGCGATTGCGTTGGTTGTCCTCTGCGCGAATCGCTCACGCTCGAAAATAAAAGCATCCCCGCGTCAACGCTCGCGCGCCGCGCGCCGCGGCCTGCCCCCGCGCCAGCGCAACCGCTGGTCGCCGAAGCGCGTTCGAACATCGTCGCGCAAAAAATCATTCAACTGCAAGACTGGCTCGCCAAACAAAAAACGCTGGATCAAGATCAAGCGGCAGAACCGCGCGCGCACACACGCATCGCGCACACTGAACCACCGCGTCGCATCAAAGAAGAAAAACGCGTCGGCTGGACGGATTAGTTGGTTCGTTGAATAGTTGGATGGTTGGATCGTTGATAGAACTATCCAACTATTCAACCATCCAACTATTTAACTATTATGGACAAACAGTTGTTGAACTTACAATCTGATAAAATTGAATCGGTGTTGTCCGCGCACAAGTCGCCGGCGCGCGTGTGGGGCGGTCGCCTCACGCCGCGCACGATTCAATTTCATCTCGCGCCCGCGGCGACGACGAAACTCGCGCGGCTCGAATCGCTGACGGAGGAGGTTGCTTTGGCACTCGGAGTTTCTTCCGCGCGTTTGACGCGCGCGAACGGTACGCTCTCACTCGAAATTCCGCGCGCGGATTCGCGCTTTGTTACGCTCGCGGAATTGGAGCAACAATTGCAAGCGGACGATGCGACGCGCCGCGCGCTCGCGTGCGCGGGCACCGCGATCCTGGGTCTCGATGCCGAAGGTGTGCCGCTGTTACTGCGTTTATCTTCGCCGGATGTCGCGCACGTTTTGATCGCGGGCACGACCGGCAGATGATCCGGCGAATGAGCGCGCTTGCCGCGGAAATGGAACGCCGCGAGCGCGATGCTTCGACTCGCTTCGCGGCTCAGCAGATCACGCGTCCGCGCGTGGTGATCGTGATTGATGAACTTGCGGACGCGTTGCAAACGTGCGGACGCGAGCTCGAAGACCCGTTGACGCGACTCGTGCAACGCGGGCGCAGTGCCGGCGTGTCGGTGATCGCGTGCACGCAAAAGCCGAGCGCGAGCGCGGTCGGAACGTTGATGCGCGCGAATTTTCCGGTGCGCTTGGTCGGGCGCGTTACGAGCGCGGACGATGCGCGCGTCGCCGCCGGGATCGGCGGCACGGGCGCGGAAAAACTCGCGGGGCGCGGCGATTTTTTGTTGATCGCCGGCGGGCAGGTGATTCGCTTTCAAGCCGCGCAAGCGCACGCGGATCAAGCGCGCGCGCAGAGCGAACCGGTGCAAAACCCGCGCGCGAATTTCGCGGCGCGAATGATGACGCGACTACAATTGGTCAAATGATTTTGATAAAGGTGGAAGTTGGATATTGGAAATTGGAAGTTGGAACACGCGCCAGCATCCAACATCCAACGTCCAACTTCCAACATCCAGCGAACTATGAATAGTTATAATCCATCCCAATCCAAAGATTGGTTTCGCAATGCGGCGTTGTTGGTGATGCTGGTGTTCGCGGTAACGCTCGCGATCATCGTCGGCAATCGGTTGTCGAACGAAGCGATGGCGGTGCTGGTCGGTGCGTTGTGCGGCATTGCCGCGACTCTGCCGGTGAGCGTCGCGTTGTTGATCGCGTCGACGCGCAATTGGGGGCGTGGCGAAATGCGGCGCGAGGAATTTGAAACGCGACCGTATGTGCCGCAACCGCCGGTGATTATGATCGCGCCGCCGCAGATGGCGCAATGGCAACCCGGGATGTATCCCGATCAACAATTTTTCGCGCCGAGTATGCCCGCGCCCGGCGCGCCGCGCGATTTCAAAATTGTGGGGGACGAGTAAAGACATCCCTACGCAAAAACTTTCCCACGGATGCAAAGGAACACGGATAATTTTTTATCCGTGTTCTTTTGCATCAGCGCGGTTGAATTTTTCCACTGACAGAAAGGAACACGGACGATAGAAAATAAAAAACGTCCGTGTTTTTTTTCGTCAGTGGAAAGAATTTTTTAAAATATCCGTGTTCTGTTGTATCTGTTTTTTTGCATCAGCGCGGTTGAATTTTTCCACTGACAGAAAGGAACACGGACGATTGAAAATAAAAAAACGTCCGTGTTTTTTTCCGTCAGTGGAAAGAATTTTTTAAAATATCCGTGTTCTGTTGTATCTGTGGGAAAATTTTTCCGCGCTAATTTTTATCGCGTTAGCTCGACGAGCAACACATCGAGCGTGGCGACCGGCTCACTGCGACTCGTTTTCATCGCGAGGTCGGCGTCGAGCAATTTGTGATAGATCGCTTCGAGTTGGGGGAGCGTAAAATTCATCGCTTGTTGCCAAGTTTTTTGCGCGACGAAC
The DNA here is from genome assembly GCA_016223105.1 of Chloroflexota bacterium. Taxonomy (GTDB): domain Bacteria; phylum Chloroflexota; class Anaerolineae; order UBA4142; family UBA4142; genus JACRPR01. The sequence continues at coordinate 75,813 of JACRPR010000082.1, forward strand.
GGATGCAAACGCAATTGCTCGCGCGCGACATCCACGGTTTGTTTGCGCGTGGCGAGGTCTTTCATTTGCAAGAGCATCCGAAATTGGCGGACGATCATCGTGAGCAAGTACTGCGGCGCGGCGTTTTGGCTGATGTGCTCGTGCAACAATTTCAGCGCGAGCCGCGTGTCGCGTTTGCCAATCGCGTCCACGAGCGCAAAGATGTCGGCTTCGCGTACGGACGCGACGAGCGCGCGCACGTCTTGTCCGCGAATCGGCGCGTGCGCGCGGAACGTGATCAACTTTTCGATCTCGTTGTCGAGCAAACGCAAATCGTTGCCGAGATGCGCGGACAGTTCGCCGACCGCCTCCGGTTCGATCTCAGCGTTTTTGCTTTTCACACGCGCGCGAATCCACGCCGCTAAATTTTTCAGATCGGGCGCGGAAAATTCTTTCACCGTCGCGTTCTTGTCGCTCTCGGCGTGCTTGAAAATCGGATTATTTTTCGCGAGTGTTTTTGATTCGACGAACACGAGACGCGTGTGGTCGGGCAAATGCGCGAGATATTCTTTCAATTCTTTCGAGACGACCGGGTTCGCGTCTTCCTCAACCGCTTCGCCGCTTTCATCGCTCTTGCGGCGCGGATCGAGACGCGCGAGCAAGCCCGCGACGATCACCAGCCGCTTGTCCGCGAGGAATGGCATCGCGTTGCACGCGTGTTGCAATTCGCTGAGCGAAACTTTGTGATCGAACTTGCGCGTATTCAAATCGGCGAATTGCGGATCGCCCATTTGCGCGTGAAATTTTTCGAGTTGTTCAGTGCGCGAGAGTTCGTCCTCGCCGTGAAAAATATAATACATCGTGAACCGATTATACACGCGGTCAATTACACGCGCAACGTTTTCCATTTGCCCGCGTGAAAACGCCAATAGACTAACAGCGCGCGCAGGGCGAAATCCGCGATCCAGCCGATCCACACGCCGAATAGTCCGAGTCCGAAAACGATCCCCATCAAAAATCCGACCGCGTCGCGAATCAGCCAGATACCGATGAAGGTGATGACGAGTGTCGCGCGCGTGTCGCCCGCGCCGCGCAATGCGTTACCCAAGACGATGGAGACAGCTTGCGCGGGTTGCGCGAACGCGAGAAAGATCATTAGCATTTCGCCGAGCCGCTGAACTTCCGGGTCGCGCGTGTATAAACTGACGAGCCAGCCGCGCCACACGAAAAACCCGACGCCCATCACGCACATCCACAACGTGCCGCTTTTGAGCGCGTGCCACGCGCTTTCGTGCGCGTGCTCCGGTTGTTTCGCGCCCAGGTTTTGTCCGACGAGCGTGAGCGCGGCGACGCCGAACGCGAACGCCGGTAAAATCGAAAAGCCGGCGATGTTGAACGCGATCTGTTGCGCGGCGAGATCGTTCGTGCCGAGCAGTAACACAATCGCGCTAAAGCCGATAAAGCCGAGTTGCATCACGATTTGTTCCGCCGCCGCGGGACCGCCGATGTTCAAAATGCGTTTGATCGCGTCGCGATGAAAACCCCAACCGCCGCGCCAATTCAAGCGGAGAAATTTGCCGCGCTTGAACAGCACGTACAAAATCAAACTCGCGCCGATGGTGCGCGCGATGGTCGTCGCAATCGCCGAGCCGTTCGTGCCGAGACGCGGAAATCCGAAATTGCCAAAGATCAAAAGATACGCCAGCGCGATGTTGATCGCGTTGATGAACGCGGTGATCAGCATCGGTGTACGCGTATCGCCCGCGCCGCGCAATGTGCCGCCGCCGATAAACATCACGCCGAGCGAAATCGAAAACGTCGCGACGATTTGCAAAAAGCCAGAACCGATTTCGGTCACAGTTGGATCCGCGCCCATCAGCCGAATGATTTCATTCGAAAAGAAAAAGCCGATCAACGCGATGCCAATCGAAAGCGTCGCGGCGAGCAAGAGCGATTGTTTCGCGATGCGTTCGGCTTCACGCGCATCGCCCGCGCCAATCGCGCGCGCGACGAGCGCGGTGTTGCCGACTGCCAAGCCCATAAACAAAACCTGGAGCGTAAACATCCATTGAATTCCCAAACCGACACCGGCAATCGCGGCGGGACCCAATTGTCCGACAAAAATCAGATCCACAAAACCGAGCAAGGTGTGTAAGATATTTTCAACCAGCGAGGGCCATGCCAACGCGAGCATTTTGCGATTGAGATTATTTGCATCGGCGGAACCTGGTTTGGATCGTACGCCGAGTCGCGCGAGGAGTGAAGCAACGGTCATTGATTTCTCCAACTGAATTGTCATTCCGAATTGTCACGCTCCGCGCGAACGAAGTGAGGAATCTCCGGTCTGTCGCGCGAGACCCTTCGCTTTGCTCAGGGTGACAATCGAATTAGCAAAAATGGAATTGGATTATACGCTCCGCCCGCGAGAATGGCAAGCGAGCAAAAAACCAGGTTTCCCCGCAGGGGAGAAACCTGGTTTTTATTGTCCAAGCAACCTGGTCGCGTACCACATCACGTACTCTGCCATGTGCGGCGCCCAATACGAAACGCCGTCGTGTCCGCCAGTCCACTTGTCGTTCCAATCGTGCGGAATTCCTTTTTCGACGAGCAGGTTGTGAAATCCGATAATGCACCGCTCGCCGGTCGCGCACTCGCGCCAGTTGTGATCGTCCATGCCGACATCCATCTCGATCAACAATTGGCGCGCGTTGTTCGTGTTGCGAATCAGCCAGAACGGATCGTACTGATTGTAATAATTCCAATCGCCGAAAAACACATCGGGCGGATCCGTCCATCCGCTCGGTCCGCGAAATGAGGGACTGTGCGCGCCGACGACGCGAAAGATTTCAGGATGCGTCAGCGCGAGCGTGAGCGCGCCTTGCCCGCCGAGCGAGATGCCGCCAATCGCGCGACTCTCGCGGCGCGGCACGGTGCGATAATTCGCGTCAATATAATTGACGACATCTTTCCAAATGTAATCGCCCCATTTTGCGCCGCCCGCCGCGGGCGTGTGATTGAAAAAATAGGATGGAAATTTTTGCGGCGTGAATCCGTCGGGCATCACGACGATCATCGGTTGCACGACGGCGGCGCGCGTCATTTGTTCGAGCGCGTCGAGCATGCCCCATTTTTCCAATTCGTTGTACGGTCCGCCGTACCCGTGCAACATATACACCACCGGATAACGTTGATTGAAATCGTAATAGCCCGGCGGAAGATAGACGCGTAATTTTTGATTCGATCCCAGTGCCGCGCTCGGCATCGTTACATCCAGGCGCGCGCTTCGCCCGGATGGCACCGGTGTTTTAGTTGGCGTCAAAGTAATTGTGGGCGTTAGTGTGCGCGTGCGCGTAGGCGTGATCGTCGGCGTGCGCGTCGGCGCGGGCATGCCGGTTGAGTCCGGGCGTGGGCGCGTCGGCGACGGGGTGATCGTCGGCGTGAGTGTTGCAGTTGGAGTTGGAAGAGGAGTTGGCGTTGGCGCGATCTTGGCGACGGCGCAATTCGTCGTGAAGAAAAGTATAACGATTGCTCCGCCAAGCGCGATGGAGGAGAGCCGCATTTTAATCGTTGAGGTTGTCGGCGATTTCATCATCGCGCAAAAATTTTGTGGCGGCGCGAATTATTTCGGCGGTCATTTCATGATCCGTATTGGGAAACAAGGTCAACTGCGCGTCCATTCCCAGGACGCGTAACGATTGAAGTAGAACTTGGGCGCGCTCGATGCGTGTGTGCCCGACATATTGATCGAACACGCGCGGCACATCGTCTTTGCGATTGTCGCGTTCGCCGACGCCGATCCAAAATGAAATTTTGGTGAAGGCATTCCAGTTGACCGATTTGCCTAAATGCGTCGGCATATCGCCAACACCGTACGGCAACGCGATGACGCGCGTGCCGGACGCGTCGCTCTTTTTCTCGGAAGGCAACGTGTACGCGCCCGCCGAAATCACTGCGACCGAGTTGACGCGTTCCGGGTAAAACAGGGTGAGCCGTTCCGCCAACTGCACGCCGCGCGAAAATCCAATCACCAATGCGCGCTGGCGTAATTTCAAATTGAGTCGTTCGGGCAAAACCTGGAGCGTATCGCGCACCATTCGCGTATAGAGCAAATCATCTTGAAGCAATTGCACCGGGTCAGTCCAATCACGATAACGCATTGTCGGCGCGATCAATACCCAGCCATTTTGATCGGCTTCCGTGATCAGACGCGGCGCGAACACATCGCCGCGATTGCCCATTCCATGCAACGCGACCAGGACGCGCAGAGGTTGACGCGCGGCGGCATCCGGCGGAAGATGAATATACAAATCGGCGGAATCGAAGGGTTGAAGTGGAACGGACGGCGGCGCGGGTTTGGTGCGATCAATACGCGTGGATTGCAAATCCGTTTGGAGCGCGGTAACGGATTCGTGCGCCGGATTGGGGACCGGTGCGGGCATCGCGATTATCGCGGTTGGCGCGGGAGTTGCGACGGGTGCCGGCGCGGGTGCGCTGGTTTCGAGGATCGCGGGCGCGATCGGAATTGGATTTTCAATCGCAACGCTAGACACGGCAACCGGCGAAGCCGGCGTGTTACCGAGTCCAAGCAACCAGATCGAAATTATTGACAGCACACCGACGAGTATGCTTGTCAACCGCAGAAACGTTCTCATCCAACCTCGATGTCGGAGCGGGGTTTGGGTAGTACTCCATTCCTATTATAGCATAATCGAAGTGAAACGCAAAACGCGGTTATGATTTTTGTCGCGCAATCAAATTCCCTCAGCGTCTGGAAACGAGCGTTTACGCGGTTCGCTTAGCGGTTGAGCCAAGCCACCCGCTGAAGCGTTGAATCCAGCGCGCGCAATAGACATTATCGGAAATAACGTGGCGCGGCTTTTCCAAGCCGCGCCACGCTATTTTCAAAATTGGTCAGCGCGGAATAATGTTGAACCACACGCGACGTTGAATCAAAATCCAAATCGCGAGAATCGCGGCGAGTTGCAAACCGGTATTGATAATTTCGATCTCGGTGATTGGGATCGGCGCGTGCGGCGCGAGCACTGTAAAAATTCCGATCAGCGCGACGTGAAGCGTGTAGCCGTACAGCGAATTTTGTCCGAGCGGCGTCAAGAGCCAACCGAACAACGCGGTGATTGGTCGCCACAACAAGGTCAACGTCAAATAACCGAACACGAAAAAGAGCAGAGTTACGAGCAGGCGCCCGGGTCCAATCGCGATTTTGCGAAACGCTTCGTACAACAAATTCGGCAGATCAATGCTCGAAAAGAGTTGAATGAAAAATGTAATGTCGCTGTTGTAAAACTGAATCAGCAACGCGACGAGCAAGGTGGAAAGAAGCCACGCGGGCACGCGCGGCACCCAACTCAATTTTGCTTTCAGCGCGTCCCAGTGATAGCCGATGACCATTGCCAGGATGAACAGAAATTGCCACGCGCCCGGATTGAACGCGTATCCGCCGTTGACTTGCCAGGGCAAGTACATTTTCGTCGAAAACGCAAACCACCACAGCGCGCCCGAACCGATGAGCAACCACGCCGCGCGCCCGGTGTGAATGAACCACAGTGCGAGTGTCGCGGCGAGAAGCAAGAACGTGTACACCATCGGAATATCGGTGAACGCGACGACTTGATGCAGGGTAAGCACGTTGAAAATAAATTCTGCCGGATTTTCGAGCGGGAGATCATCCGCCCACGGGGAATGGGTGATGACCGCGAACGCGGTAACGATCAATGTCAACGCGACGGTGAGTTTGTACAACGTAAACGCGCGGCGCAAGAGTTTGCTTTGCGCGGCGCGTAAATTTTCGCGGATCGCGATTTTGCCGTACACCATTCCCGCGACGAGTCCCGACAACAACACAAATCCTTCCGCCGCTGAGACCCAAAATTTATTTCCGCCGGTGATGCCATAGAGCAGAGACGCGCCGCCCCAGTGATCGATCACCATCACGAAAATTGCAAAGCCGC